>NZ_JBWQQI010000037.1:0-64930 GCF_056619545.1 Paraburkholderia sp. SSBN10T | reverse complement strand
TCAGAAACCCCACCCCACAACGGTGGGGTTTCTGCGTTTACGCGCCTGAAAAACCAAACGCAACCGGACATGCTATAAATCTCTCCATCGAGGCCGCACGCGTGTCTCCGATTTACAAGATCGATCCGCACGGCCTCGCCTGAACTCGCTTCCCCTCGTTCGACCTGCTTCTCAACCAGTCTCGCCTTGCCGGCCGGAGCCGACAATAGAATGGACTATTTCGCCGCCGTACGCGCCTTCCTCTGTGCCGCCGACTTGCAGAGTTTCAGCAAGACCGCGCAGCAAATGGAACTGAAGACATCCACCGTCTCCCGCTACGTCACGGAGCTAGAAAGCGATCTGGGTATCGCGCTCTTCAATCGCTCCACGCGCGGTCTCGTGCTCACAGAAGGCGGGCGAGTCTTTCGCGAGCATGCGCAGGTGGCGATGATGGCAATGGACGAAGCGCGCAGCATGACATCGTCGCTGAATGCGTCGCCTCAAGGCGTGCTGCGCGTAACCATGCCGACTTCGTTCGGCCGCAAGCATGTGGTGAGGCATCTGCCGGAGTTTCTGGAAAAGCATCCACGTATCAGCGTGGACATGATTTTCTCGGATGATGTGATCAACCTCATCGAGACCGAAGTGGATCTCGCCATCCGGATCGGCGTATTGCCCGATTCGCAGCTCATGGCGAGGCGTCTTGCTGCACATCGTCGCATCGTCTGCGCGAGCCCTGCGTACATTGCCGTTCATGGTGCACCTGAGACGCCGGAGGATCTGAGTCGTCATAAGGCGCTGCGCTTTTCGCGTGCCGTCGACGACAAATGGATCCTTAGCCATCGGAAAGCCAGGTCGAAAGCGAAGGAGGTGACCGTTCAGCTCAGTGGGCAAGTGAGGGCGAACGATACCGACGCCATCATCGATCTTGCCGTCGCCGGCTGCGGCATCGCGCTGCTGCCCGAATGGAGCATCGACGCCGAGCTGCGTGCGAGTACTCTGACGGCGCTGCTCGTCGACTGGGAGGCGCGACCTACGCGTCTGGATCCTGCGATCTGGGCCGTCTATCCGCCGAAGAAAGTCGTTTCGTCCAAGGTGCGAGCGTTTGTCGACTTTTACGCCCACATCTTCGGCCGCGACGATTATTGGACACATCCGTGACCGGCCGTCCGTAACCGTCCGTCCGCAGCCGTCTGTCCGTAACAAGCCGGATAGGCCGGCCCCCGCTTCTGTAGGCCCTTTTCCGCAAAACTGATTCCCGGAGCGAGTCGTTCTCCGAGGTGCGGCCTTTTTCTATAGTGGGTTCCAGGCGTTAGCGTGAGCTGACGATGCCTCCGCTGATGCGGGGGGCTACCACCGGACCCTTTATAGGAGATTGATATGCTCGATAGGAGCGCACTTTCTACGTTGGAACTGGATGCTTCGGCAACGACCGAGGACGCGCAGTACTTCGAATACACCTCATCGGCGAATCCGATCGGCGCCAGGCTGATCTCACGCGTTCCGTACCGCTCATTTCCCGCTTCGCTGTACAACAGCGGCCCGACCCGGGTGATCCCGCTCGATCTGTCTGCCGAGCTTGGTTGCGAAGGTCCGGCAACGGGGCCGGGTCTCTCGGCCAACTTCGTGCGCGTGCTGGCCGGCGAGAAGGTCGCGCTCAAGCCGAACGCTACCTCGATGGTGTTCTATGTGGTCGAAGGTTCGGGCATTGCCTCGCAAGGCAAGAGCGCATTCAAGTTCGGCAAGGGCGACTTCTTTACGTTCCCAGGCGGCGAATCGATGACGCTGACGGCCGAATCGACCGCGCGCCTGTATTACGTCAACGACGCGCCGCTGCTCACCTATATGGGCGCGAGCGTGCGGAATCCGCGTTTCAAGCCGACGCATTACCCGGCCGCGCGTGCAGAAGAGGAACTGAAGAAGGTGTCGAGCGCCGCAGGAGCCAACCGACGTAACCGCGTTAGCGTTTTGTTGGGCAACTCGAACTTCCCGCAGACGCGTACCGTGACACACGTGCTGTGGGCGATGTTCGGTGTTGTCGCTGCCAGGACGACGCAGAAACCACACCGCCATCAGTCGATCGCGCTGGATTTCATCTCAGACTGCAAGCCGGGCTGCCACACGCTGGTCGGCACCGAACTGGACGAACAGGGCAACATTCTCAATCCGCAGCGCGTCGACTGGGAGCCGGGTATGGTCTTCGTGACGCCCCCGGGCTACTGGCATGCGCACTTCAACGAATCGGACGAGAACGGCTACCTGATTCCGATTCAGGATGCCGGTCTGCAGACTTACCTGCGAGCGCTGGACATCCGCTTCGCGCATTGACTGGATGTGTCTGTATCAAGCCGTAGCGTGGCCTTGATCGCAGAATTCATCGATTACCGCTGTGGCCCTATGCTCAAGCGTGCTGATGGCCATCAGCGGATCGATCTTGACTCGCGGGATAGTCAGCTCGGGGCCAACGGGTGCTCCTTTCTGGCTATCGCCGTCGATACGCTCAATCAGCGCCCGGCACACCCACTGCACACCGAGTTCATCCGGCACCACATCAACATTCACTCGAAAACCACGATGTTCCAACGCCACAACAACCTCCAGACTTACAACGACATTTAGGCCACTCGACGGACAAGGCGGCGAGTGTGCGAAATGCTAGCACGGGTCCCACAATCTCTTCAGCGAAGCGGGCAATTGGGCAGGCCGGCGCAACCAGGTTGGCCGGACTATCTTAAGTAACTCTTGCATCTACAGCGACTTCGGCGCAAAATGTGTACACATTGATTCACAAGTGCGCACCATTATCAGGGGCGAAGTCATGGAAACGATCAAGGTTGGGATTCGGGAGTTCAGGGCCGATCTGGCGGAATACATCGCCGCCAGCACGCCCGTGGCCGTCACTCGCCACGGGCAGACGGTGGGCTACTTTATTCCTGCGCACGGCCGGAGCGAAGGGGACGTTGCTGCTCTGAAAAAGGCGAGCAAAACCTTGGATCGGCTTCTGGCCGAGCAGAGCGTCGACGTTGAGGAAATCGTGTCCGAGTTCAAGGCAGCCCGAGGATCGACCGTAGGCCGCAAAAAGGCACAAACCAAGGCGACATGAGCAATAAGGCAATTGTGCTCGACGCGAATATCCTGATTCGTGCCGTCCTTGGAAAGCGGGTGCGCGAACTGATCGTCGAGCATGCGTCGTCGATCAGGTTTTTCGCCCCCGACATTGCTTATGCCGACGCCAGAAAATATTTGCCCCCGCTGCTGGAAAAGCGAGGTATTCGTGCAGAGGCGGCAATACGCGTACTCGACAGTCTTGCTGCAGTCGTACATGCAATCGATGCAGACGTTTATCTTGGCATGAAGCAGCAGGCTCTGGAGCGCATTGAGCGACGGGACGCCGACGACTGGCCTATTCTTGCATGTGCTATGACTTTGGGCTGTCCCGTTTGGACGGAAGATACCGACTTTTTCGGCACAGGCGTTGCAACCTGGACCACGGATCGGGTCGCGCTCTACTTTGAGTAGCGCCGCACGGAGCGATCCGGAACGGCCCTACTCGAGCGATCCCCTTATTTCGCCACAACCCCCACCGCCAGCCCCTCCCGCGACGGCAACCGATACAGCCAAACCGCGATCGCAATCGCGAGCAACAGCAGCGCGCAGGCCATTGCCACGACGCCGTGCCAGCCGCGCGCACTCCAGAACACCCCGCCGAGCGAGCCGACCACGCTCGATCCCAGGTAGTAGGCAAACAGATACAGCGACGACGCCTGCGCCTTGCCGATCTGTGCCCGTGCGCCGACCCAGGCGCTGGCGACCGAATGTGTGCCGAAGAAGCCGATCGTCAGGACGGCAACCCCAAACACGATGATCCAAAGCTGGTTCGACAGCGTAATGGCCGTGCCGACAAGCATCAGCATCAACATGGCCGGCAGCACGACCCGGCGCCCGAGCTTCCCGGACAGACTCCCCGCCCACGCCGAGCTGACGATGCCAAACAGATAAACCGCGAAAATAAGGCCGATCTTGGTCTGGTTCAGCGAGAAAGGCGCCGCAACCAGGCGGTAGCCAACATAGTTGTACACGGTGACGAAGCTGCCCATCAGCAGGAAACCTTCGACGAACAGCAGCGGCAGGATGCCGTCGCGCAAGTGAGTGCCGAAGGCGCGCAGCAAAGGGGCAACGCGCAGTTCCCGCTTCACGAAGTGGCGCGACGGAGGCAAACAGCGCCACAGGATCGCGGCGCTCAGTATGCCGAGCACGCCGATCACCAGCACCGCCGAGCGCCATCCCCAGACATCGGTGATCACGCCGGTCAACAGACGCCCGGCCATCCCGCCCAGGCCGGTTCCGCCGACATACAGCCCCATCGCATGACCGAGCGAGCGCGGATGCATCTCCTCGCCAACGTAGGCCATGGCAACCGCCGGCAAGCCACTGAGCGCGATTCCCATCAGCGCGCGCATGACAAGCAGGGTCGGCCAGTGCGGGACGGTGGCGCAGATGACCGTCAGCACCGCCGACAGCAATAGCGACGCCACCATGATTGGCTTGCGGCCCCAAGCCTCGGATAGTCCGCCCGCCACGAGCATCGTTACCGCCAGCAGCCCCGTGGTCAGCGACAGGGCAAGGCTTGCGCCCGCAGCGCTAACGCCGAAATCCGCCGAAAAGAGCGGCATCAACGGCTGCACGCAGTAGAGCAACGCAAAGGTCGCGAACCCGGCGGCGAACAGGGCAAAGTTGGTTTGCCAGAATGCCGGCGTGCCGTGCTCGATCTTTCCCGGCAGTTCGCGAGGCGCCTCGCCGGCGGTCGAGATGACGGCCGTCAACAGGTTGACGTCGTGCTTTCCCATGTTTCGATCACTCCATATGCAGTTTCAATCATGGGCTCAATGATGGGATCTGCTCATGCCAGTGTCCAATATCGATTTGGCTGCAAATGATACATAATCGATATCATGGATCTCCGCCGAATTCGCTATTTCATTGTCCTGTCCGAGGAACTGCATTTCGGGCGGGCAGCGCAACGCCTGAATATCGCGCAGCCTCCGCTCAGCCAGCAGATCCGGGTGCTCGAGGAAGAACTGGGCGCACGCCTGTTCGAGCGAACCAACCGGCGCGTGGAGCTGACGGCCGCCGGCAAGGCGCTGTTGCCTGAAGCGCGCGCCCTGGCGGCGCAGGCGGAGCGGACCGGCGAGGTGGCGCGGCGGGCCCAGCGCGGCGAACTGGGTGAGTTGCGGGTGGGCTTTACCGGCTCGGCTGCGTTTAGCTCGGTCATCCCGAAGCTGATTTTCGAATTCCGGCGCCGCCTGCCTGAGATGTACCTAAGGCTGGAGGAACTGACCACGCAACAGCAGTTGACGGCGATGCTGGAGCGGCGCCTGGAAGTCGCTTTCGTGCGCGGTACGTCGCGCCCGGATCTGCCGCCGGCGTTGCAGGTGATCCGCCTGTTCGAGGATGCGCTCGTAGCCGTTCTGCCCGCGCGTCACCCGTTGGCGTTACAGGGTGGCGCGATTTCGGTGGGCGCGTTGAAGAACGAAGGGTTCGTGATGTATCCGCGCGAGCGCGGCACCGGTGTGTACGATCAGATCATCGCGCTGTGTCGGCAGGCCGGCTTTGCGCCGCAGCTTGCTCAGGAGGCGCGCGAGTCGCCGACCATTATCGGCCTCGTGGCGGCCGGACTTGGGGTGGCGCTCGTGCCGGCCTCGTTGCGCAGCATCCAGGTGGATGGCGTGGCATACCGGCCGCTGCGCGGCAAAGGCGCACGCTCTGCGATGTGGATGGTGTCGCGCGCCGGCGAATTGTCGCCGCAGGAGGCACTGTTCGTTACGCTTGCGCAGGAGATCGGGGCGCGTCGGGAGGGAATTGAGAGGCCGTAATCTTTGCCGCGCGCGGATCGTCGGCATGAGCGCGCACCCAGACGGCGGCTTCGGAGTTGGGATCCGCGTAGAACGAATCGGCGGCCCACGCTTGCCCCATGGCAAAAAACGCAGCCAACGCGACACCAACGGCTTGCACAAAGCGTTTCATCGACCAGACCTCGACGCTCAAGCGCTCACATACACCCAAGCCTGGGCGCCGGATTTCAGCGTCACGCTCACGCGTTTATAGTCGGCCACCTCATAGCGGTCCGCAGCTTCGAGTTCCGCCTGGGTGATCTCAAACACCGTGCCGGCAATTTCCTCGCTCGGATCGGTGCCGGGCTTGAGAATCGGATGGTGTGTTTTGCCGCTGGTCGCGAGCACCTGCGGGTCGACGATTTCAACCCACGTTTGCACATACCCGAGCATCGCATCGGGACGTCCCTGCAGTTCGCGGCCGAAGTTGGCGAGTTGAACGGCTTTGTCCTGTAGCGTCCCGTAGGAGAAGAGCAGGACGGGCGATGGGTTGGGTGTCGTCATGAGGTCCTCAAGTGTGTGCCACCTGCCCGGGTAAGCGCGGTGTCATATTCCTGAGGATATAGCGTAACTTGGCTGGCCTGTTTTGTGTACGGGGCTATGCACCCTGGGCGCTTGCGAATCGCGCCCAGGATGCTTTCCTCTACGACGAAGCGACCTTCAGCAACACAGGATCGTTACGATAGAGATCGGGAAACATCCGCTTCAGGTTGGCCACCTTGGGCAAGTCGTTGATTGCGATATACGGATAGCCAGGATGCAGCACGAGAAAATTCTGGTGATAGTTTTCCGCCGGATAAAAGCCCTTGAAATCTTCCACTCGCGTGACGATGGGCGCCGAAAACACATGGGCCTTGTCGAGCTGGGCGATATACGCCTGTGCGACGGTACGCTGCTGCGGATTGACCGGGAACACAGCCGAGCGATATTGCGTGCCGTGGTCCGGACCCTGGTAATTCAATTCGGTCGGATCATGGGCGACCGAGAAGAAAATCTGCAGCAGCCGTCCATAAGTGATCTGCGTCGGGTCGTAGGTGATCTGCACCGACTCGGCGTGGCCGGTGTCGCCTCCGCTGACCGTTTCGTATTGCGCGGTGCTCGCCGCGCCGCCCGTATAGCCGGCGGCGACCTGTGTCACGCCGCGCACGTGCTCGAATACGCCCTGCACGCCCCAGAAGCAGCCGCCGGCGAACACGGCAGTTTCGCTATGCGTTGCCGTGACTTTTTCGTCCTGCGCAGGCGCGGGGATTTGCGTTGCCGCTTCGGCCGAGTTTGCGACGCGCTGCACGGCGATTGCCCCCAAGACGAGCGCTACGACGCCGGCCAGTTTGGCGAAAGAGGACCGCCTGCGCGAAGATGCCGAGTTGTTGGAGATGTTGCTCACGATTGCCACTCCTCAATAAGTGATGATGTTCATCGGTTAGATCGAATACAGCGTCGAATCCAGCGGCGCCGCACGCGGCATCAGCCGAACGTGAACGAATAAGCCTCGACGCCCGGATCGAGAAACTCGATCGAGAAGGTGTGATCCTTGACGTCGCCGGTTTGGCGCACCAGTTGATAGAGCCGTTGCCCCGTCACCGTGCCCATGCCGTCCGGGCTCACATCGCTGCCGTGCGCGGCGCCCGGCGCGGCGCCGTCGATGCTGACGCGAAACCGCACGGGCTTGCCGTCCTGATTCGGGCCCAGCACCAGATGCAGATCGCGCGCATGGAAGCGGTAGACGATGCCGCCGGAGGCTGCCGCGAGCGTCGCGTGCTCGGCGCCGACGCGCCATTTGCCGTCGAGGCCCCATTCGTTGAGCGCGGGCTGCACCGGCGCCGCATACGTGTGCGGCTTGTCTTCAGTTTCGCCGCCCGGCGAAGCGAAGTTTTCAGCGCGCGCATAGCCGATATAGGTTTCCGGCGAGTGCATATCGGAGTTGTCGGCTGCAGCCTCCACGCCCTCTACGCTGGTGCCGGTCAACCCGGTCGGGACATTCGCTGCGCCTGCGTGGCCCGCTTCGGTGAGCAGTTGCTGGATGACCTTCTCCGACTGAGCATAGTCGCCTTCGCCGAAGTGGTGGTAGCGGATGCGTCCCTGTGCATCGACAAAGTAATGCGCGGGCCAGTATTCGTTGTTGAGCGAGCGCCAGATCGCGTAGTTGTTGTCGATCGCCACCGGATAGTCGATGCCGAGGTCATGCGTGGCCTTCTTCACGTTGTCGATATTGCGTTCGAAGGCGAATTCCGGCGCGTGCACGCCGATCACGACGAGCCCCTGGTCCTTGTATTTTTGCGCCCACGCTTTCACGTACGGCAGCGAGCGCAGGCAGTTGATGCACGAGTAAGTCCAGAAGTCGACCAGCACGACCTTGCCGCGCAGGCTCTGCGCCGTAAGCGGCGGCGAGTTCAGCCACTGGACGGCGCCGTTCAGGGAAGGCAGCTCCCCTTCGACGGGCAACGGCGGCGGAGTGTCGTTCACGGCCTGGGTCGCGCGCATCATTCTGCCGGACGTCGCGACCATCGCGGCGCCTGAGTTGGCTGGGGCCGTATCGGAGGCAACAGTGGTGTTCGCAACGGCGGTGGGGTTGGTCGCCGCCTTCGCGCCTGGCGACAGCAGGTCGACCAGTTTCTGCTCGATACCACCGGTGGCCACCGTCGACACCCGCGTCAGCACCCCGGTATCGAGCCCAAACGCAATTGCGACCACGCCGCCCAGCATCGCCGCGCCGATGCCGCGGCGAATCCACTCTCCGGTGCCGAGCGAGCGCTTCATGGCAGTGAACACCCGGCCGCCGATCAGCAGCGCGACCGCGAGCGAGGTGGCCGCCCCAGCCGCGTAGGCGACCAGCAACAAGGTGGTGCCGACACTCGCGCCGCGCAGTGCTGCGCCAGTCAGCACGAGGCCGAGGATCGGCCCGGCGCAGGGCGCCCACAGCAGCCCCGTGGCGATGCCGAGCAGGAACGACGAACCGGCGCGCACCTGCTGGCCGTCGGCCTGGGCGAAGTTCGACAGCCGGTTGCCGGCGCTCACCAGCGGACGCATCAGGTGGTCGGCAAAGCGCGGGAACAGCAAGGTGAGACCGAACACGGCGAGCAGCGCGATGGCCAACCAGCGGCCATACTGGTTGGCCTGGGTCACCCAGCCGCCGCCGACGGCGGCCAGCGTCGCCACGAGAGCGAAGGTGAGCGCCATGCCGGCCAGCAGCGGCAGGCCGCTGCGCACGAACGGCTGATCGGCGCGCGCAAAGACAAATGGCAGCACCGGCAGGATGCAGGGGCTGAGAATCGTCAGGGCGCCGCCGAGGTAGGCGAGGACGATGAGGAGCATGATTTTTCCAGAGGTTTTGTAGGCGTAGGTTTGGGGCGTCGGTCGTGCGCGTCCGGGCTCAGGCGGCAGCCGGCGTGAAGATCATCGCCACGCCGTTCATGCAATAGCGCAGGCCGGTGGGCTTGGGGCCGTCGTCGAACACATGCCCGAGATGGCCGCCGCAGCGCCGGCAGTGCACCTCCGTGCGCACCATGCCGAACGAACTGTCTTCGCGGGTCGCCACCGCGTGTTCGAGCGGCGCCCAGAAGCTCGGCCAGCCGGTATGGCTATCGAACTTGGTGCGCGACGAAAACAGGTCGAGCCGGCACCCCGCGCAGGCGAACACCCCGGCGCGATGTTCGGCGTTCAGCGGACTCGTATACGGGCGCTCCGTGCCCTCTTCGCGCAGGACCGAGTATTGGGCCGGGGTCAGCATCTGGCGCCATTGGCTGTCCGTGCGAGTGAATTCGAAGCCGGCGGCCGGCTGGCCGGCATCGGCCGGCGCCGCAGCCAGCCGGGGCCGGCGGCTCACGGCAGCGAGCGCCGCCACGGCGGCTGCGCCCGCGAACAGAAAGCGTCTGCGACTCTGCATGATGGGCTCCTTGGTGCCAATGTGCGGATAGTGGCCACATGCTAGGTCGCGGGCGGTGTCGAAGTCCTCACGAAAAGTTAAATTAAATGTGATAACTCGCGGCCGGGAAATTTTGCACAATGACGTAACGGCACTTTTTCCGGGCGGGCGCCGCTCACCGCCCTTCACACGCCAACTACCGCCCCAAGCCCCATGGATCATCCGAAGCGCGTACTGATCGTCGAAGACGACGTCGATATTGCCAACGTTCTGAGCCTGCATCTGCGCGACGAACGCTATGAAGTCGTGCATAGCGCCGACGGCAACGAAGGATTGCGGCTGCTCGAGCAGGGCGGCTGGGATGCGCTGATCCTCGACCTGATGCTGCCCGGCGTCGACGGTCTGGAGATTTGCCGGCGGGCCCGAGCCATGACGCGCTATACGCCGATCAT
The DNA here is from genome assembly GCF_056619545.1 of Paraburkholderia sp. SSBN10T. Classification (NCBI taxonomy): domain Bacteria; kingdom Pseudomonadati; phylum Pseudomonadota; class Betaproteobacteria; order Burkholderiales; family Burkholderiaceae; genus Paraburkholderia; species Paraburkholderia sp. SSBN10T. The sequence continues at coordinate 54,746 of NZ_JBWQQI010000037.1, read as the reverse complement.
CATCACCAGCGCGCGGTCGAGCGAAGTGCACCGGATTCTCGGTCTCGAGCTTGGCGCCGACGATTACCTCGCCAAGCCGTTCTCGGTGCTCGAACTGGTGGCGCGGGTGAAGGCGTTGTTGCGGCGCGTCGATGCGATGGCGAAAGACTCGCGCATCGATGCCGGCACCTTGCAGCTCGCCGGCCTGACGATCGACCCGTTGACGCGCGAGGCGGCCGTCGAAGGCCGCCGCATCGAGTTGACGCCGCGCGAATTCGACCTGCTGTATTTCTTCGCCCAGCATCCCGGCAAGGTGTATTCGCGGATGGATCTGCTGAACGCCGTCTGGGGCTATCAGCACGAAGGCTACGAACATACGGTCAACACGCATATCAACCGGCTGCGCGCGAAAATCGAAGCCGATCCGGCGCAACCTTCGCGCATCCTGACCGTCTGGGGGCACGGCTACAAGCTGGCGGTGCCGTCCGAGGGCGCAACATCAGCGGACGCCGCGCCGAAGGATTTGCCGTGAACCTGACCCTGACCCAGCGGCTTCTGATCGTCTTCTCGGCGCTGCTGCTCGCCTGCTCGGGCGCATCGGCCTGGCTGCAGATCCGCTCGAGTGACCTGCATGAAAAGGAAGTGGTGCAGGGCCTGTCGCGTGGCCTCGCCGCGCATATCGCCGGCAGCACGCCGTTGACCGATGCCAACGGCCTGCGCCCGGACGCCGTGCGGCAACTATTCGGTCAGTTGATGGCCGTGAATCCGAGCGTCGAGGTCTATCTGCTCGACAACCAGGGGCGCATCAAGGGCGACGATGCGCCTGCCGGGCGCGTGAAGCGGGACCAGGTCGATCTGGCGCCGATCCGGCGTTTCATTGCCGGCGATGCGCTGCCGATCCTCGGCGACGATCCGCGCAGCATGGACGGCCATAAGGTGTTCAGTGCGGCGCCGCTGCAAATGCCGGGGCACCCGCCGTCCGGCTATATCTACGTGGTGTTGTTCGGAGAGGCGCACGATGAACTGGCGGCGCGTGTCGCCGCGAGTTCAGTGTTGCGCACGACGCTGTGGTCGATGGCGCTGGTGGCGCTGCTGGGGCTCGTGGCGGGCCTCGTGGCGTTCGGCCTGATCACTCGGCCGTTGCGGCGCCTGACCGAGGCGATGCGCCAGTTCGACGCCAACGGCGAGCCGGATACGCAACCGCAGGTGCCGCGCTCGGCGGCAGGGCGGCGCGATGAGATCGCCGTGCTCGAGGCCACCTTCGCGCAGATGGCGGACCGCATCGGCGAGCAGTGGCGCGCGCTGACGCGCCAGGACCAGCAGCGCCGCGAACTGCTTGCCAATATTTCGCACGACCTGCGCACGCCGCTGACCTCGCTGCACGGCTACCTCGAAACGCTCTCGCTAAAGGCGGATACGCTCAGCGAGACGGAGCGCAAACGCTATCTCGGCATCGCGCTCGCGCAAAGCGTCAAGGTGGGGCGGCTCGCGCAGGCGCTCTTCGAGTTGGCGCGGCTCGAGCACGGCAACGTGCAGCCGGCGCTGGAAGATTTCTCACTGGTCGATCTGGTGCAGGACGTGTTCCAGAAATTCGAGTTGCCGGCGGAAGCGCGCCGCATCCAGCTACGGGCCGGCATTCCGCCGCGCCTGCCGGCGGTCAGTGCGGATCTCGGCATGATCGAGCGGGTGCTGACCAACCTGCTCGACAACGCGCTTCGCCATACGCCGCCCGACGGTGCGATCGACGTGGAGCTTGCTTACCGCGACGGCAAGGTCCAGGTGACGGTCAGCGACACCGGCCCGGGTATTCCGGCAGAGCTGCGCGAAGGGCTATTCGAACGCCCGTTGGGCGCCGGCGGTGCGCATCGCGGCGGCGGTTTCGGATTGCTGATCGTGCAGCGCATGCTGCAGTTGCACCACAGCCGGATTCGTCTGGTAGAGCGGGCCGGCACGGGGACGACCTTCGCCTTCGAACTGCCGACGGCTAGCGTCGCCCATGCCGCACGCGCCTGAGGTTGGCACGACGTGAAGCTTACTGATCGACGCCGACGATCACGCTCGATGCCTTGAAAATCGCCGTAGCGGGTTTACCGCTGGCCAGACCGAGCCGGTCCACGCTTTCGTTGGTGATGATGGCGGCGACCTGCGCGCCGTTGGCGGCGGCAATCGTGACCTCCGAATTGACCGCGCCCCTGGTGACGGCGGCCACCGTGCCGGCGATGCAATTGCGCGCCGACACCTGGCTGCTCGTGACATCCACCATCACCAGCACCGACGACGCTTTCACCAGCGCGAAAGCCGCTTTGCCTTGCGTGAGACCCAGCGAAGTCGCACTGCCGTGCGTGATCACTGCGACGATGTCGAGACCGTCTTTCGTGCGCAGCACGATCTCGTCGTTCACCGCACCGTGCTTCACTTCGGCAACGGTCCCTTCAAACTGATTCCGCGCACTCGTTCGCATCTCCATCTCCTGATAGGCAGTCCGCGCTGCTTTGAACGCGGACCTAGTGTTGAGGGTAGGCGAACCAGTGTAACGGCAAGCGGCACGGGGCGGGATGTCGAATGCGGCGCCCGTGCCGCTGCGTTACTGAACTTCCACCGGAACCCGGCGCGCGAGCGCACACATCAATTCATAGCCGATCGTCCCCGCGGCGTGCGCCACGTCGTCGATCTTGACCTGATCGCCCCACAGCTCGACCTGCGAGCCGACGCGGGCGTCCGGGCAGGGCGTGAGATCGACCGTCACCATGTCCATCGACACGCGGCCGACGATCCGCGTCAGCGTGCCGTCGACGGCGATCGGCGTGCCGGTTGGCGCATGCCGCGGGTAGCCGTCCGCGTAACCGCAAGCCACCACGCCGATTCGCATCGGCTCGTTCGCCGCGAACTTGCGACCGTAGCCGACCGTCTCCTGCGGCGACAAGGTCTGGGTGCCGATGACCTGGCTTGTCAGGCTCATCGAGGCGCGCAGCGGAATATCCGCGACGTGGCTCGATACGCCCGACGGCGAGCCGCCGTACAGCACGATGCCCGGCCGTACCCAGTCGCGGTGCGCACGGGGATGCCACAGCGCCGCGGCCGAGTTGGCCAGGCAGCGCGCGCCGGGAATCTCGCGGGTGGCGGCGTCGAAACGTTCTATCTGCCAGTCGAGGTCGCCCTCGTCGGCGCTGGCAAAGTGGCTCATCAGCGTGATCTCGCCGATCGACGCCGCCGCCCTCGCGCGCTCCCACGCGGCCCGGAATGCGTCCGGCCGGAAGCCGAGCCGGTTCATGCCGGAATTCATCTTCAGATTGATGTCGATCGGCTGCTTGACCTTGGCCGCGCACAGCAGGTCGAGTTGCTCCGTGCAGTGCACTGCGACCGTCAGGCGCAGCTCGTCGGCCACCGCGACGTCTTCCGGCGTGAAGATACCTTCGAGCAGCAACACCGGCTTCGTCCAGCCAAGGGTGCGCACAAGCGCCGCCTCGTCGAGGTCGAGCAGGCCGATGCCGTCGGCCTGGGCCAGGCCCGGATAGATGCGCTCGATGCCATGCCCGTAAGCGTTTGCCTTGACGATGGCCCAGATGCGCGCGCCGGGCGTGCGCTGGCGGACCAGTTCAAGATTGTGTCGAACGGCATCCGGGTGAATCCGGGCAACAATCGGGCGGGGCATCGATGTCCTCGTTGGCAGTAGTAGGGGGAGAGTCGGCGGATGGAGTGCCTGCAAACACAGAGCGCCTGATTGAAGCCGGTCAAGCGACCCGCTTTTCGACCAGCCTTTGTGCGTGAAGCAGTTTCGGGCACTAGGATAAATCGACGTTTTCAGGTTTTGTTACTGTATTTTTGTCGAATTTCAGTATAAAAAATGCCTGCCGATAGGAGCTGCGCGGCTCCGTTTTGGGCCGCTGTCACGGTAACATCCATGATCCAAGAGGGACGTCCCTCGCTCGTCATTCATAGCCTGGAAATCCATGATCAGATTCCTGCACACCGCGGACTGGCAGATCGGCACTCAATTCGGCCAGTTCGATGCCGACGAAGCCGCCCATCTCGCGGAAGCGCGTTTCGAAACGGTGCGCCGGATCGCCAGTGAGGCGGCCGAGCGCCGCGTCGACGCCGTGTTGGTGGCCGGCGACGTATTCGATCAGCAGACCGTCTCCGATACCGTGATCCGGCGCCTGTTCGGCGCCCTGGCGGGTTTTGCCGGCGCCTGGATCATGCTGCCCGGCAATCACGATGCCGCGCTGGTTGAAAGCGTCTGGACCCGGGCCCAGCGCCTGAACTGCATCCCGGCCAACGTGCGCGTCGTGCTGACACCGGGCGTCGTCCTGCTCGATGCGCTCAAGTGCGCCTTCTTGTGCGCGCCGCTGACGCAGCGCATCACCTACGACGACACCACGGCATTTTTCGATCAAGCCGCGACGCCGCCGGACTATTTCCGCGTGGGGCTCGCCCACGGCAGCGTGAGCGGCATCCTGCAAGAGGGGATCGATTCGACCAATCCGATCGAGCCGACCCGCGCCGATACCGCGCGCCTCGACTATCTCGCGCTGGGCGACTGGCACGGCCACTTCGAGGTGAACAGCCGCACGTGGTACGCCGGCACGCACGAACAGGACCGGTTCCGCGCCAACGATCCGGGCTTCATGCTCGACGTCACGCTCGATCAGCCGGGCGCGCTGCCTGCGGTCCAGGCGGTGCCGGTGGGCAAGTATCGCTGGCTGCGCTGGGAAGAGGAAATCGTGGTGCCGAGCGACGTGGACGCCTTGAAGGCGCGCCTGCAGGCGCTCGGCGCAACGGACGTGCTCAAGCTCGACGTGCGCGGCACCACCGATCTCGCCTCCGCCGAAGCCGTGCGTCTCGCGGTGGACGAAACCCGTGCGCGAGTGCGGGCGCTGCGCGTGGAACTGAGCGAGCTGCAGGTGCAGCCCACTGCGGACGATCTCGCCGCCCTCGGCGCGCAAAGCGGTTACCTCGGCAAAGTGGTTGCGCGTCTGCGCGATCTGCAGGCGGACCCCCAGCAGACGAAGCTCGCGGCGCAAGCGCTGCTGCTGCTCGCCCAGTTGCAGCGTGAAGCGAGGCCGGCATGAAGCTCGAAAGCATTGCGATCCAGGAGTTCAGGCAGTTCGACGGGCGTCTTGTCATCGACGATCTGCAGCCGGGACTGAACCTCTTCACCGGCCCGAACGAGGCTGGCAAGAGCACCATCGCCGAAGCGGTGCGGACGGTGTTTCTCGAACGCTACAAGGCGTCGCATCTGAAAGACCTGTTGCCGTGGGGCAAGGCAAGCGGGCAGCCGGCGGTCGAAGTCAGTTTCAATCTCGACGGCGTGGCCTGCACGCTCGCCAAGCAGTTCGTGACCCGGCAACGCTGCGATCTGCGCATCGGTCAGCAGGTGTTCGGCGAGGACGAAGCGGAGGACCGGCTTGCTGCGCTGCTCGGCTTTTCGCGCGCCACACGCGGCGCCATGAAAGCAGACCAGGCCGGCGTGCCGGGGCTGCTGTGGGTGCAGCAGGGCGAGACGCATGAGGTGCGCGACGCCAGCGGCCATGCTGCGCTGTATTTGCGTGACGCGCTCACGCAGCTTTCCGGCGGCAACAGCTCGGCCGGCGAAGACGTGTTGATCGGCGCAGTGCAACGCGAGTTGCGGCAACTGCTTACGGCCCGCACGCAACGCGCTACTGGTCCGCTGGCCGAGGCCGAGCAGGCGCTGGCCGCACTCGCGCTCGAGCGCGACACGCTCGATGCACAACGCCGTCAATTCGACGAGAATCTCACGCGTCTCGCCTCGCAGCAGGAAGCATTCGAGGACGCGCAGCGCAAACGGCCATGGGAAGCGCACGAGCAAAAAGCCGCCGAGGCGCAAGCGCGCGCCGCCGCGCTTGCCGAACTCGAACGCAGTGTAGAGGGGCTGGCGCAAACGCTGCATGTCAGTGAAGTCGAACTGGCCATGTCCTTGCAACAGGAGCAAAGCGCAGCGGAACTGGAAGCGACGCTCGCCAACGACCGGCAGCAGCTCGAACAGGCCAAAGCGGCGGTACTGGCCGCCGAGTCCTCGCATAGCGAGGCGAGCGCCGCAGTGGTGCGCTGCCAGCAGGCCAATGACGGCGCGAACCGCGCGCTCGAACTCGCGAATGCCGCCGTGATGGCGCAGGAGCTGAATAACCAGATCGCGCTGTATCGCGCCGAGATTGCACGGCTCGAAACGTCGATCGCCGCTGCCGAAGCGGCCCAGGCGGCGGTGCTCGATGCCACGCGCAGCGCGGCGTTGCTCGAAGTCGATGTTGCCCAGTTGCAGCGGCTGCAGGCGCTCGAAGCGCGCGTCAGCGTGCTGCGGGCCCGCAAGGAAGCGGCGATGACGCGCATCGACTATCGCTTGAGCGGCGGCGCGATCGTGGTGGGCGGCGCAACGCTGACGGGCGTTGGCGTGTTGCGGCTCGACGATGAGCAGACGATCGAGCTGCCGGGTCTGGGCGAATTGCGCATCGTGCCCGGCGTCTCCGATCTCGCGGCGCTGCGCGCCGAACTGTCCGGCGCCGAAGTGCAACAGGCGGAACTGCTGCGGACGCTAGGCGTGGCATCGCTCGGCGACGCCCAGGCGCGGCACGAGCAATGGAAGGCACAACTCGCGCATCTGCAAAGCCAGCAGAAGATTCTCGCGGTCCATGCACCGAAGGGCATCGAGCCGCTGCGCGCGGAGTTGGCGAGCGCTGTCGCGCGCTGCCAAACGGCCGACGAACGTCGTGCAGCATTGCCGGATGTGGCGGGCGCGCCCGCGGTCGACGAGGCGCGTCGCGCCGCGGACGCCGCACGGCAGGCGCTCGAATCGGCAACGCGGGCGTTGGCCCAAACCGGCGAGCGGCGTTCGAACGCGCTGGCGACGAGCGGCTCGCTCGCCGAGCAGGTGCAGCGCAAGGAAGCGCAGTTGCAGGACGAAACGTTTCGTGCCCGCCGCGCGCAATGGCAGGCAAAAATCGTCGAACAACGCGCGCACGTGGCCGCGCTGACCCGGCAACGCGATGAGCGCAACCAGGCGCTGAACGCTGCGCGTACCGACGACCCGGCCGCAGAGGCGAAACGTTATCGCATGTCCGCAGAGCTCGCACGCAACGAGCAGCAGGAGCGGCAAGTGCGGATCGCGGAGTTGCGCAGCCAGCTCGAAACGATGGGCGCCTCGGGCCTTGGCGAGCGGCTCGCGGCGGTGCGCGCATCGCTCGAGCAGATGGAGCGGCGTCACGCCGAACTGAGCTTGCGAGCCGGTGCGCTGAGCCTGCTCGACAAGGTGCTGGTCGAAGAACGCGACGCGGCGGTCGCGCAACTGCGTGCGCCGCTGACCGAGCGGCTCGGCCATTATCTGAAACGCTTGTTTCCGCAGTCGGCGCTCGAACTCGGCGACGACCTGAGTCCGGTCGCCTTGCAGCGCGACGGCCGCATCGATACGCTCGACGCCCTCAGTTTCGGCACCCGCGAGCAGATGGGGATTCTCGCGCGACTCGCCTACGCCGATTTGCTGAAGGCCTCTGGCCGTCCCACTCTGCTGATGCTCGACGACGCGGCGGTCCATACCGACAGCATGCGGCGCGACGCGTTGAAGCGCGCCTTGCTCGACGCGGCGACCCGCCATCAGATCCTGCTGTTCACCTGTCATCCGGAGTTGTGGGATGACCTCGGCGTCAAGCAGCGCGCCATTGACGACCTGAGGGCCGCTGCATGAGTTCGATTCCCGCGGGCTTGATGCTGGTTCACGGCAATCAGCCGGAACGCTTGCGCGATCTGATGGTGCAGTGGATTCGCCAGCATCCGCTGGCGCCGCTCGAAAAAGAAATCATCCTCGTGCAGAGCAACGGTATCGCCCAATGGCTGAAGCTTGCCTTGGCCGCGGATCCGGACGACGGCGGCTGCGGCATTTCGGCAGCACTCGACGTGTCGCTGCCGGCGAGCTTCCTGTGGCAGGTCTATCGCGCGGTGCTCGGCGAGGATTCGGTCCCGGCCATTTCGCCGTTCGACAAATCGCGTCTCGTGTGGCGGCTCACGCGTTTGCTGCCCGAGCTGCTCGAGTCGCCGGAATACGCGCCGCTCAAGCGCTTCATGGCCCGCGACGACGATCAGCGCAAACGCTTCCAGCTTGCGCAGCGTGTGGCGGATCTGTTCGACCAGTATCAGGTGTACCGCGCGGACTGGCTGGCGGCGTGGGCCAAAGGCGAGGACGTGCAGATCGACGCGCGCAACAACCGCACGCCGCTGCCGGACGAATACCGCTGGCAGGCGGCGCTGTGGTGCTCGCTGCTGGAGGACGTCGAGACGCACGTGGCGGGTGGCGTCGAGATGGCGACCGTTGGACGCGCGGCGGTGCACGACGCGTTCCTGCGGCGCGCCGTCGAGCTGCCTGAAGACGTGCGGCCTTCCGGGCTGCCGCGCCGCGTCATCATCTTCGGGATTTCGAGCTTGCCGCGGCAAGCGGTGGAAGTGCTGGCCGCGCTGTCACGCTGGACTCAAGTGCTGATGTGCGTGCACAACCCCTGCGCCCACTATTGGGCGGACATCGTTGCCGACCAGGATTTGCTGCGCGCGGATCGTTCACGCCAGCAGCGCCGCCAGGGTGCTCCCGCCGTGATGGACGAGGCGCAGTTGCATCTGCATGCGCAACCGCTGCTGGCGGCGTGGGGCAAGCAGGGCCGCGACTTCATCGGTTTGCTAGACGAGTACGATAGCGCGGAAGAACGCGAGCGCTACTCGTCGCAATTCACCGGCATCGGCCAGCGTATCGACCTGTTCGAAAGCGACGACGATGCATTGACGATGCTGCAGCAACTGCAGGACGACATTCGCGATCTGCGGCCGCTGCGCGAAACGCGTGAACTCTGGCCCGAAGTGGATCCGCAGGCGGACCACTCGATCCGCTTCCACGTCGCGCACAGCGCGCAGCGTGAAGTGGATATCCTGCACGACCAGTTGCTGGCCGCGTTCGCCGCGGACCCGACGCTGCGTCCGCGCGACGTGATCGTGATGGTGCCGGATATCGAGGTCTATACGCCGCATATCCAGGCCGTGTTCGGCCTGCTCGATGTCGACGACCCGCGCTATATTCCGTTCAGCGTGGCGGACCGCGGACAGCGCGATTTCGATCCGCTGATCGGTGCGCTGGAAACCCTGCTCGCGCTGCCGCAATCGCGCCTGACCGTCAGCGACGTGCTCGACCTGCTCGAAGTGCCCGCATTGCGCGCGCGTTTCGGCATCACCACGGACGATCTCCCCAAGCTGCGCAACTGGATCAGCGGCGCGAACATCCGCTGGGGACTGCACGCCGAACAGCGCGCGAGCCTTGGCCTGCCGCAAACTGGCGACGACAACGCCCCCAATAGCTGGGCTTTTGGTCTGCGTCGCATGTTGCTCGGCTACGCGGCCGGCGACAAGGCCGGGGCGTGGCGCGATATCGAGCCATATGCGGAAATCGGCGGTCTCGATGCCGCCTTGCTTGGACCGCTGACGCGCCTCGTCGATGCGCTCGACGATACCTGGCAGACGCTGCGCCAACCGGCTACAGTCGAAGGATGGTGCATGCGGCTGCGCCGGCTCAAGAGCACCTTCTTCGCGGCTGACGACAGTGAAGACGCCTACACGCTGGAACGGCTCGATGCCGAGCTCGAAGCGTGGCGCGATGCCTGCGATGAGGCGGCGCTGACCGGCGAGTTGCCGCTCTCGATTGTGGGCGACTACTGGCTGTCGCAGTTCGAAGGCGGCGGCCTGACGCAGCGCTTCTTTGCCGGCGCCGTCACCTTCGCCACGCTGATGCCGATGCGCGCGATTCCGTTTCGCGTCGTTTGCCTGCTCGGCATGAACGACGGCGACTATCCGCGCAACCGCATGCCGCTCGACTTCGACCTGATGCGCCGCAACTACCGGCCTGGTGACCGCTCGCGTCGCGAGGACGACCGCTATCTGTTCCTGGAGGCGCTGTTATCGGCGCGCGAGCATCTGCATGTCTCGTGGGTCGGACGCAGCGTCAATGACAACACGCCGCGCCCGCCCTCGGTGCTGGTCGGCCAGTTGCGCGACCATCTGAAAGCGGGCTGGCGTCTCAAAGGCGCGGCAGACGACGAAGCGGATGCGCTGCTTGACGCGTTGACAGTCGAGCATCGGCTGCAGCCGTTTAGCGCGGCCTATTTCCCGGCGCGTCCGGAGGCGTCGAAGCTGTTCACGTATGCGCGCGAATGGAACGAGGCCGCGCCGCCGCTGCGCTTCGATACGGCCATGCCAACCTTGGGTGCCGCGCAAGCGCACGCGCATTCGGACGACGCGATGCTGCTGCCACTGGAGCGGGAGGAACCGCTATCGGTGCGTGAGCTGGCCGATTTTCTCAAGGATCCGGTCAAGAGTTTTTTCCGCCAGCGCCTGCGGGTCGCCTTCGAAACCGAAGATGCCGCCAGCGAAAATCACGAACCGTTCGAGGTCGATCAGCTCGAGGCATGGCAACTGCAAAACGAACTGATTCACGCCCAGGCCGCCGCGTTGGAGCGCGGTGACGAAGATCTGCTGCCCGCCGCGTTGAGCCGTCTCGAACGCATGCATCGCAGCGGCGATCTGGCGGCAGGCGGTTTCGGCGAGGTGATCGCAGGCGAACTGATGGAACCGATGGCCGATCTGTTCGACCGTTACCGGACTGAACTCGAGCGCTGGCCCGAACTGCTCGACGAACAATTCGAATTGCGCGTCGAAGGCGGCCCCGGCCTGGAAGCGTTGACGATCGAAGACTGGGTGGGCGAATTGCGCGCCGGTCCCAACCAAACGCGCGGCCGTGTGTTTCTCGATCCGGGTACGCTGATCAAGGACCGCAAGTATCGCGGCGACCGGTTGATCGCCTATTGGGTTGGGCATCTGGCTGCGCAACTCGCGGCGGGCGCCGTCACGACGGTGATCGTCAGCAAGGTAGGGAGTGTGGAATTCGCACCGCTTGCGGCGGAGCTGGCCCGGGCGCATCTTCTGACGCTGCTACGCGCCTGGGACGAAGGCACGCGCAGACCGCTGCCGCTTGCCGTGAAAACGGCGTTTGCGTGGCTCCGAAAGCGGCCCGGCGCACTCGATTTCGCACCGGCTGTGGATAGCACGGACACCGGCGGCGAGCGCGAGGCGTTGGCCGCGCAGCTCATCGAAGCACGCGAAGCCGCTCGCCTCACTTACGAGGGCGCGGGGCGCCAGCCGGGCGAGCGCGAGACCAACGCCTATCTGTACCGCGCCTACCCGGATTTCGACGCATTGGCTGCAAGCGGCGAGTTCGAGACGCTCGCCGTGGCGCTGCTGTTGCCGCTACATCGCGCGATCCCGGTCGCGTCGTCGAAGTCGAAGAGCACACCGGCCCAAGCGGGAGACGCATCATGAACACGCCTCTGAAGCCGCCGTCCGGCGGACCGGTCGCGGTGCTGGAGCCGCTTGCGTTTCCGCTGGCGGGCAGCAGCCTGATCGAAGCGAGCGCGGGCACCGGCAAGACCTTTACGATCGCGATGCTGTATGTGCGGCTCGTGCTCGGCCACCGTGGCCAGGACAGCGAGGCGCGGCCGCTGACGCCGCCGGAAATCCTCGTCGTGACGTTCACCGATGCGGCGACCAAGGAACTGCGCGAGCGCATCCGCGCCCGCCTGATCGAAGCGGCCGGGTACTTCCGCGCCGATCCGCTGGAAGTCGAGCCGCGCCCACCGGGCGAAGACCTGCTGCACGACCTGCGCGACGCCTACCCGGACGAGCAGTGGGCCGCCTGCGCCCGCCGCCTGCAACTTGCCGCGGAATGGATGGACGAGGCCGCGGTCTCCACGATTCACGGCTGGTGCAACCGCATGCTGAGCGAGCACGCGTTCGACAGCGACAGCCTGTTTTCGCAGACGCTCGAAACCGATCAGAGCGAGTTGCGCGCGGAAGTCGTGCGCGATTACTGGCGCACCTTCCTGGCGCCGCTCGATGCGCCGTCGGCGGCGGAAGTGCGGCAATGGTTCGGCAGTCCGACGGCGTTGCAGGCGGCATTGCGCGGTCTGCTCGGCCATGCCGAACTGCTGGAGGACGCGCCGCCGCCGCTCGACGCGCTCCAGGATGCGCGCGCGAAGCAGCGCGAACACCTCGACCGCCTGAAGGCAAACTGGGCGGAGTGGGCCGACGAGCTTCAGGTTCTGTTCGACGACGCGCGGGCGAAGAAGCAGTTCAAGGCTACGAGCCTGAACGCGCCGAACTGCAAGAAGTGGCTCGACAAGCTGCGCGATTGGGCCAACGATCCCGAGATGCTGCGGCCCGATTTCGACGACACGGCCGCGGTCTGGACCCGCTTCACCCCGGCGGGTCTCGCCGAGATCTGGCTCATCGGCGAGCCGCCGGCGCATCCCGCGTTCATCGCGATGCAGACGCTGCGCGAGTCCCTCGCGGCGCGACCGACGGCCTACCACGCGCTGCTGTGTCACGCGGCGCGCTGGGTGGCGCAGCGCTTCACGGAGGAAGAGGCTCGCCGCTCGCAGATGGGTTTCGACGATCTGCTCACGCGGCTCAACGACGCCTTGCACAAACCGAACGGCGAACGCCTCGCTGAGATCATCCGCCAGCAATATCCGGTCGCGTTGATCGACGAGTTTCAGGACACGGACCCGGTGCAGTACCGGATCTTCGACGCCGTCTACCGTATCGCGGAGAACGACCCCGAGACGGCGATCATTTTGATTGGCGATCCGAAGCAAGCCATCTACGCCTTCCGCGGCGCGGATATCTATACCTACCTCGAAGCGCGCCGCGCCTGTGCCGGGCGGCTCTTCACGCTGAAGAAGAACTACCGCTCGACACGTGAGATGGTGAGCGCCGTGAATCGCTGCTTCGATGCAGCCGAAGAGCGTCCTGACGGCGAAGGTGCGTTCCTGTTCCGCGGCGCCGAAGGTGGCGACAATCCGTTGCCGTTTATCGAAGCCGAGGCAAATGGCCGGAAAGAAACGCTGCAAGCTGGCGGGGTGGAGGTGCCTGCGCTCAGCGCATGGTGGCTGCCGCCTGCGGAAGACGGTAAGCCGCTCAGCAAGGAAGCGTATCTGCGCAACATGGCCGCCAGTTGCGCGACCGAGATGGTGCGGCTGCTCAACCTGGGCCAGGCAGGCGAGGCGGGCTTTGCCGGCGCACGCGGCACGACGCCGCTCCTGCCTGCCGATATGGCGGTACTGGTCAACAACGGCACGGAAGCACGCGCGATCCGCGCGGCGCTGGCCGAACGCGGCGTGCGCAGCGTCTACCTGTCCGATCGGGATTCGGTTTTCCAGACCGAGCAGGCAGCGGAGTTGCGGCACTGGCTGGCGGCATGCGCCGACCCCGATGACGGGCGTCTGGTGCGCACGGCGTTGGCCACGGTGGCGCTGGGACTCGACTGGGCCGGGCTCGATGCATTCAATCGCGACGAACTGGCGTGGGAAGCTTGCGTGCTGCAGTTCCGCGGCTATCGCGACTGTTGGCGCAAGAAAGGCGTGTTGCCGATGCTGCGTCGCCTGCTCAACGATTTTCATGTGCCGCAGCGGCTGCTCGGGCAAACCGCCGGCGCGGCGGTCAACGGCGAACGCGTGCTGACCAACCTGTTGCATCTGGCCGAATTACTGCAGCAGGCCAGTTCGCAGCTCGACGGCGAGCACGCGCTGATTCGCTACCTCGACGAGCAGCGCCAGGACGAGGGCGCCGGTGCAGGCGGCGACGCGCGGCAACTGCGGCTCGAGAGCGATGCCGGCCTCGTGCAGGTGGTGACGGTCCACAAGTCGAAGGGGCTGGAGTATCCGCTGGTGTTCCTGCCGTTCGCTTGCACCTACCGGCCCGTCAAGGACACGGACATGCCGCTCAAATGGCACGACGAGGCCGGCAAGCTGCATATCGCCCTGGGCGACCCTGACGCCGACGTGTTGCCGCGCGCGGACCGCGAGCGGCTCGGCGAAGACCTGCGCAAGCTTTATGTGGCGCTGACGCGGGCGCGCTACGCCACGTGGGTGGGGATCGCGCCGATCCAGAGCGTCGAGTTGAGCGCATTCGGCTACCTGCTCAGCGGCGGCAAGCCGATTGCCGCTGCGGAGCTGGACGCTCTGCTCGAGCAGTTGCGTGGCCCGTGCGCCGAGATCCGCGTCACCGAAGCACCGCCCCCGAGCAACGACCCGTTTGTCCCGCGCGGCGCGCAGCAGGTGCGTGGGGAAGCCCGCCGCCTGACGCGGCGTGTGCGCGAACCGTGGTGGATCGCCAGTTATTCGAGCCTGCGCAAGGAGGACGGGGTAATCGGCGGGACAACCCCCCATGTCCTCCCTGTGCCGGCGATCGATGTGACAAGCGACGAAGCGCGCGGCGCGCCGGAGACACGCAGCGAAGATGTGTTCCACGAATTGCTGGAAGCCGAAGCGCTCGAAGACGACGAAGGCGCGTCATCGGCGTCGACCGCGGCGGCTGGTTCGATGCCGGCTGCGCCCGCCTTGCCGGCGGATCAGACCTTGCACGGCTTTCAGCGTGGCGCGGATGCCGGCAGCTTCCTGCACGACCTGATGGAATGGGCCGCCAACGAGGGCTTTGCGAAGCTCGCCGCCAATCCGCAAGCGGTGCGCGATACGGTCGCGCGCCGCTGCAATCTGCGCGGCTGGGCGCGCTGGATCGAACCGCTCACGCAATGGCTGCTGTACCTGCTGCGCACGCCGCTGGTGCTGCCGGCCGTGGAAGGCGAGGCGGTGGCGCCTGTGGTGCTGGCAGCGCTGCAGTCGAATACGTATATGGCCGAAATGGAGTTCTGGCTGGCGGCGCATGCGGTCGACACGCTCGTGCTCGATCAGCTCGTCTGCGACCTGACGCTCGACGGCGAGGCGCGGCCCGCGCTCGAACCGGCCCGGCTGAACGGCATGCTCAAAGGCTTTATCGATCTGGTGTTCGAGCATGACGGCCGCTATTACGTCGCGGACTACAAGTCGAACTGGCTCGGCCCCGATGACGCCGCCTACACGCCGGCGAAGATGCGCGCGCAGATCCTGCACTCGCGCTACGAACTGCAGTACGTGCTGTATCTGTTCGCGCTGCACCGCCTGCTGAAAGTGCGCCTGCCCGACTATGACTACGACCGCCATGTGGGCGGCGCTGTGTACCTGTTTCTGCGTGGCGGCCGCGCGCCCAGCCAGGGCTTGCATGTCGAGCGGCCGCCGCGCGAGTTGATCGAAGAACTGGACGCGCTGTTTGCGCGTGGTTCCAGCGGTGAGGATGCCGAGGAGTATGCGTTGAAGGAAGCCGAATGACGACCCGCTCCACCGACACCCTCGCGGCCATCGACGCCAAAGGCGACACCGCGCGCATGCTCGGCGTGCTCGACCAGTGGGTCGAGCGCGGCTGGCTGCGCGCGCTCGATGCCGGCTTTGCGCGCTTCCTGTGGACGGAGGAGCCGCAGACCCCGCCGCTGCTGGTGCTCGCCGCCGCGCTGGCGAGTCACCAGTTGGGGCGCGGCCACGTGTGCCTCGACCTGCAGGCCACGCTCGACGACCCGACCTTCGCACTCTCGTTGCCCCCCGATGGACCGCAAGCGAGCACGGCTGCAGAACCGCCGCAGGCGCCCGCTGAAGTCCTGAGCGGCGTCAATCTGGCGCGCTGGCTGGCGGCGCTCGAGCATCCCGTGCTGGTCGGCGCTTCGGCCGGCAATACGCCGCTTGTGCTGGTCGGTACGCGGCTTTACCTGCGCCGCTACTGGCAATACGAGCAGGATGTGCGCGCCGGCATCGAGCGGCGGCTTGCGGCGTCGGGGCAACTGGAAGCGTCGCTGCAGGCCGGTTCCGCGCGGACTGCACTGGACGTTCTGTTTCCGCCTCGTCCGGCCAATGCGACAGGCGCGGATTGGCAAAAGCTCGCTTGTGCGCTGGCGGCGCGCAGTGCCTTCAGCATCGTCACGGGCGGCCCGGGCACCGGCAAGACGACCACCGTGGTCAGGCTGCTGGCATTGCTGCAGACGCTGGCGCTCGGCGGTGCGGCGAACCCGCTGCGTCCCGCACGGCCTTTGCGGATTCGTCTCGCGGCGCCGACCGGCAAAGCGGCGGCACGCCTGAACGAGTCGATTGCGGGCGCCGTGGCGCAACTGCCGGTCGACACGCTGCCGAACGGCGCGGCGGTGCGCGAGGCCATTCCGACCGTCGTAACGACTCTGCACCGGGTGCTGGGCACGCGCCCCGACAGCCGGCGCTTTCGTCACGATGCGAGCAATCCGTTGCCGGTGGACGTGCTGGTGATCGACGAAGCGTCGATGGTCGATCTGGAGATGATGGCGGCTGTCCTCGATGCGCTGCCCGCTTCGGCGCGGCTGATCCTGCTGGGCGATAAGGACCAGTTGGCGTCGGTCGAAGCCGGCGCCGTGCTGGGCGAGTTGTGCCAGCGCGCGGCGCAGGGCCACTACACACCGGCTACGCGCGACTGGCTGCTGGCCGCGACTGGCGAGCGTATTGACGCGGCGATGCTCGACGAGCAGGGCACGGCGCTCGATCAATCGGTGGCGATGCTGCGGCAGAGCCATCGGTTTTCGGCCGAGAGCGGGATCGGCCAGCTTGCCGCACTCGTCAATGCCGGCGATGCGGCCGGCGTCGCACGGGTCTGGAGCCATGGGCATGCGGATCTTGCCTTGCTGGTCTGCTCGGCGACCGACGATGCCGCGTTCAAGGCGCTGGTAATCGATGGGTATGGCGCCGCCGCGGCGTCGCCTCAACTGTTCGGCGCCAATGGCGAACCTGGGCGTCCACGCCACGGCTACCGGCATTATCTGGAGACGATGCATGCGCGGCAGCCCGACCGTGATGCGGACGCGGCAGCCTTCGACGCATGGGCTGGCGAAGTGCTCGAGGCGCATGGCGAGTTCCAGCTCCTATGCGCGCTGCGCCGCGGGCCGTGGGGTGTCGAAGGACTCAACAAGCGCGTCGCGCGGCTGTTGCAGGAAGACGGCTTGATTGCTGTGCGCGGCGAATGGTATCCGGGCCGGCCGATTCTCGTGACCCGAAACGATTACGAACTCGGCCTGATGAACGGCGACATCGGCATCACGCTGGAGCTTCCCGGTTCCTCGGGCGAAGGTTCGGTGCTGCGGGTCGCCTTTCCTGCCGGCGATGGCGCGGGCGGCATCAAGTGGGTGCTGCCGAGCCGCCTGCAAGCGGTGGAGACGGTGCTCGCGCTGACCGTACACAAGTCGCAGGGTTCCGAGTTCATGCACGCGGCATTGGTGCTGCCCGATACGTTCAGCCCGATTCTCACGCGCGAACTGGTGTACACCGGCATTACGCGGGCCCGGGCTTTCCTGACGCTGGCGGTTCCGGAGGGCAAGCCGGTGCTCGAACAGGCGGTGTACGCAAAGGTGCAGCGCGCGAGCGGGTTAATGGCGGACCTCAAGCCCGCCAGGCTACAATAAATTCACGCTTATGCTGCTTAGGTCGACCGGCCCGGAACATCGGGCGCTTTCGCCAACCTCGCGCAACATATCATCTAGGGCGGCCGGCGGGGGCCATGTTGTACGCCGCGCCCTGTCACTCCAAGAGGCGAGCATGAGAATCGCAGTACTCGACGACGATCCCGCTCAAACCGCTTTCGTGCATGAAACGATGTCGGCCGCGGGTCATGTCTGCCATACCTTTTCCGAAGGCCGTGCACTCGTTCAGCAGTTGCATCGCCAGACCTTCGATCTCCTGATTCTCGACTGGATCGTGCCGGATCTGTCCGGCGAGGAAGTCCTGCGCTGGGTTCGCTCGACGCTCTCGGAGCGCGTGCCGGTGATCTTCATGACTTCGCGCGGCCGCGAGAGCGACATTGTTTCGATCCTCAACGCCGGCGCCGACGACTACGTGGTCAAGCCGGTCGCCGCGAGCGTGCTGCTGGCCCGCGTCGGTTCGCTGCTACGGCGCACTTATCAGCTCGACGCGGCTGCGGCCAAGGCAACGTTTGGCGATTTCGAATTCGACCTGAACGCTAAACAGGTATACGTGAAGCAACAATTAGTGAATCTCACGCAGAAGGAATTCGAACTCGCTGCGCTGCTGTTCCAGCATTTGAATCGCCCGTTGTCGCGCGCGCATATCGTCGATATGGTCTGGAAGCAGACCGCCGACATTCCGACGCGCACCATGGACACGCACGTGTCGATGCTACGCTCGAAACTCGGCTTGCGGCCGGAAAACGGCTATCGCCTGACGCCGATCTACGGCTATGGATACCGGCTCGAACAGATCGGCGACGAGGTCGTCGACACGCGCGACTAACTACACTGCTATACACCGCTATCGCCTGGCCATCGCGCTGCGCGCCGTGCGCGCCGCTTGCGGCGCGCGATCGTTTGCTTTCCTTCGGCATGCGAATTTCAGGCCCGAAATCTAACAAGATTTGACTTTCTTCGAGCGGCGCTTCAGTTAAGCTCAATGCAAGGCATTGGGCGGTGTGGGCGTTCGTCCACGCCTTCTTTGCGAACCTTAGTAGCGAAGTAAGCGCTCCTCACTTGCATGAATACACTCGAGTCGACTCAATCGCATTCGCCAGCGTCGTTCGCGCTCCCGGTTCATGACCTGACCGATGCGCAATGGGAACGAATTGTTCCGCTGTTACCCGAACTGAACCATGGCGTCGTGCGCAGGGGACGTCCCTGCGTCAATCTGCGTGGGGTGGTCAACAGTGTCTTGTGGGTATTGCGTACCGGCAAACCATGGAACACGATGCCGGCAAATTATCCTCCCTACCAGACCTCTCATCGGTACTATTTGCGCTGGCGCGATGCCGGCGTGTTATCGGACATCGCGTTCGAACTGTTTCGTACCGACGCGGTCCTGGCGCGTTACGTTTCGCGCAAGCGCGAAACGCACGAAAGCAAGGCTGCCTCCGCATAAGGTCTTCACCCTCGACGAGGCTGCCACGATGGTCATGCTGGCGGCATTGTCGCCAGGCGCGCGCCCACGTCGAGCAAACCGCCATTCCTGTTTGAGGCGAGAAATTCGCCCATGTGTTTGATCGCGCTCTCTTCGTTGTTGGCCTGTTTGGCCATAAGATGTTGAAAACGAAGGGGAGCCCCGGGCTCCCGAGGAGACGTTGCGATGACGCATATGTTCGAGGCAGGCCTTGAGCGCCGTGAGGCCAACTATGTTCCTCTCACGCCGGTCGATTTCATGGTGCGCGCAGCCGAAGTCTACGGCGAGCGCCTGGCGGTGGTTCATGGCGCGATCCGCCGCACGTGGCGCGAGACCTATGAGCGCAGCCGGCGTCTCGCCAGCGCGCTGCAGCGCACTGGGATAGGACGCGGCGATACCGTCGCCGTGCTGCTGCCCAACATTCCTCCGATGATTGAGGCTCACTTCGGTGTGCCGATGGCCGGGGCCGTGCTCAATACGCTGAATACGCGGCTCGACACGTCGTCGATCCTGTTTATGTTGCGGCACGGTGAAGCGAAGGCGTTGATTGTCGATACCGAGTTCGCCGAGCTCGCGCACCGCGCTGCTCTGGAGTTTCCCGATCTGCGGATTATCAGCGTCGATGATGTGATGCCGGCCGACCCGCACAAGTTTGCCCGGGCTATCGACTACGAGACTTTCCTGCAAGGCGGCGATCCGCAATTCGCCTGGCAATTGCCGGCGGACGAATGGGACGCGATTGCGCTGAACTATACCTCGGGCACGACTGGCGATCCGAAGGGGGTGGTCTACCACCATCGCGGCGCTTACCTGAATGCAGTCAGCAACATCCTCGAATGGGACATGCCGAAGCACGCGGTCTATCTATGGACGCTGCCGATGTTTCACTGCAATGGCTGGTGTTTCCCATGGACTGTGGCGGCGCGCGCCGGCGTCAACGTCTGCTTGCGCAAGTTCGACGCGAAAATCGTGTTCGATCTGATCCGCAGCGAAGGCGTCACGCATTACTGCGGCGCGCCGATCGTGCAGAGCGCATTGGCCAACGCCCCTGAGGCATGGCGCGAGGGCATCCGGCACCGCGTTGCGACCATGGTGGCGGGCGCGGCGCCGGCGCCCGCGGTGATCGCGAAGATGAAGGCGATCGGTTTCGATCTGACGCACGTCTATGGCCTGACCGAAGTCTACGGACCGGCCTCCGTGTGCGCGCGGCAGAACCACTGGGAAAGCGCAAGCGACGACGAACTCGCCCGCCTCAACGCCCGTCAAGGCGTGCGCTATCACCTGCAAGCGGCGGTAACCGTATTGAATCCGGATACGCTCGAACCGGTGCCGAACGACGGTGAGACGCTCGGCGAAATCATGTTTCGCGGCAACATCTGCATGAAGGGTTATCTGAAGAACGAGCATGCCACCGAAGACGCCTTCAGGGGCGGCTGGTTTCACACCGGCGACCTGGGCGTGCTGATGGACGACGGCTACATTCGCATCCGCGACCGTAGCAAGGACATCATCATTTCGGGCGGCGAAAACATCTCGAGCATCGAGATCGAAGACACGCTGTACCGGCACCCTGCGGTCGCGGTGGCCGCCGTAGTGGCGATGCCCGATCCGAAATGGGGTGAGGTGCCGTGTGCCTTCGTCGAACTCAGAGAGGGCGCAGAGGCAACGGCCGAAGAGATCATCGCGCATTGCCGGCTGTTTCTGGCGAGCTTCAAGCTTCCCAAGGCAGTCTGCTTCGGAGAGCTACCTAAAACGTCGACCGGGAAAATCCAGAAATTCGAGCTGCGTGCGCGTGTGAAATCCGTCAGCGCGATCGATATGGCAGGGGAGAGCGGCAGTCCAGCGCAGGGCAAACCGTGAAGCGGTTGTGACGTTATATTGAATGGACTCTCGCGCTGTATGGAGCGCGGGTTGCCCTTCGTCGTGCGATGGCGAGAGGCGTGCATCGTCGGTTGCCCGCTCCTGGCCGTGGCGCTTTAGCCGCGGCCTTTTATCCGCGGCTATCGATCCAACGACGAGCCCAGCGGCACGAGTGCTGCAGCGCCTGCTCTTCGTTGCTGAAGTAGTCGAGCGAGTAGAACTGATAGCGCGCTTCCGCGGACATCGCGCCGGCCCGCTCTAGCAGCAGGTTGGAGGAAAACGAACCGTCAGGCAAACGATGTGCCGAGGGTTGGACGGCATAGCCGTTGTAATGATGAATGTGTTTAGGTTGCATTTTTAATTTTAAATAGTCGTACGCGAGCGCGGCGATCAGGACAAGCCAGATTGAGCCGAAGCGAATGCCGGGCGAATGCCGAACAAGTGCGTATAGGAAGGGCGTTAAAGCCGGTCCAGCCAGGGAGAGTGAGGGGGCAAGCGAGGCGTTTGGCGCAACGAAGACTGCTAAGCGATTACGCCAACTGTGGGAGAACGAACTCCGCGAGGATGTCGCTGCAGCCCGGTATCCGTCACTCGGATACCGGACCCTTCAAACTTTACAGCGGCTTGATGTTAGCCGCTTGCAGACCCTTGGGGCCTTGCTTCGTTTCGAAGCTCACCTTCTGGTTTTCAGCCAGCGTCTTGAAGCCGTCGCCGCTGATTTCCGAGAAGTGAGCGAACAGGTCGTCGCCGCCCTTGTCCGGGGTAATGAAGCCAAAGCCTTTGCTGTCGTTGAACCACTTAACGGTACCGGTATCCATGAAGAATCCTTGAGGTAGAAATAGTAAAAGATCGCTCTGAAGAGAGCACGCGAAGCGTCAAGGAGGGAGAGGACAACGAATACCGCTGAGGGGAGCGAGCAATTGATGAACAGCAATCGAACTTCTTGAACTTCGGGGGCCACAATAGCGGTTCGAGGCCATTGCAGTCAAGGACTTTCTTGTAAAGTTCGCGTCAGCCACCATGCGGGGCCGTGAGAAACGGTCAGCCCCCTGATGAAACCGGCGTGCTGCGATTCCCCGTGCGCCCTGCCTGGCATGGCGTTGAAGGAATCGCAACGAAGCCTGCGGATGCGGTTTTTGCCGCGGCGCCTCAAAGACCGACGCGATGCGCGGCAAAGATCAAACGGAGGCCGAGAGCGGTGATCGCACTGGCTGCAACGCGATCTACCCACGTCTTTGCCCGCAGATACAGTTCGCGCGGCCGTTTGCTGGAAAAGCACACCGCTACCACCGTATACCATCCTGCCTCGATCGAGAAAATTGCCGGCGGCAGCACGGCATAACACCAGAGCGGCGGATGCTGCGGCAGAAGCGCTGCGAAAATGCTGCCGTAATAGATAGCGGTTTTCGGATTGCTGAGTTGGGTACTCAGGCCGATCCAGAATGATTTACGCGGGTTGCTGCCGGCATTCGTACTGCCCTGATCGACGGCGAGCGGGGTGCTGGCGCCGCGCCAGATCTTCGAGGCCAGATAGATCAGATAGAGGCCGCCCGCCACCTTGAGGCTCACATAGAGCCAGGTGACGGCGGCGAGTAGCGTATAGAGGCCAAGCAACGCGATCCCGCTAAAGAACACGCCGCCTATCCCCATGCCCAGCGCGGTAGCCAGGCCGTCGCGGCGCGACAGGCCAATCGCGTTGCGCGCGACGATGACGAAACTCGGTCCGGGACTCATCGCGCCAATCAGGAGCGCGGTGAGAATGGCGGCGACGGCGGCTGACGGGGACATGGTTATTCCTTTCCTTTGCAAGTCGATGAAAGAAGGCTAACACGTGAAAATAGCACGCTGCCGGCCGGCTATCGAGATTTTCGCCGCCCGATGCGAGACACGGCTGTGCGCGGCAGAAAAAATGGGTGCTAAAATTGGTTTATAGACGCTGAAGCAGCCCTTGTGGGTAAAGGGCCAGACGGGCGACGATTCGAGCCGCTTGCCGAACGGATTTCCTGAACAATAGATTGGTCGGGCATCATTTCCGGGGGTGCACGCACGTGCAGGAAGGCCACGTGAAGTCGAACGGCGTTCCGCCCACCCGAATCATGTATAGGCTTCGCGTTTCTCAGCGAAGCCTTTTATTTTTCAAAGCGCGCGCAATTCCAGCCGCGGCATCGGTACGTTATGAAAGAGCGAGAAGAACAACGGATGTTCGACCTCGACGGGAACGCGCGTGAGCGCCTGGTCCTGTGGATACGTCGCCGCATGGACGAATACGGCATTACGCTGGAAGCATTGGCCGAGGCGATTGAAGCGGACGCTAATGCGAAAAGAGCGGTGATGTATCGTGACGCCTACGGCAACACGTGGGACGGCCAGGGCGATAAACCGGATTGGCTGGCGCGTGCGATTTACGCCGGGCAGAATATCGATCATTTCCGGGTTTAAATCCCTGCTGAATCGTTTTTTTCGGTGAGTGCTGAGTACGTGACGGAAAACGCGTGCACTGCACCTCGCTGTGTCCTTGTTGCCCGTTAGACCTCCCGCCCCGTTATCCCGCTCACCTTGTTCCGGGTATTCGCCTTGTCATCCCCAGACAATGCTATCCATATGAGCAACGCTTCGTTGGCACACCCTTAGCGGGTGGCTACGATGGTCGGTCATCCGTTACGAGCGCCGCACAGCGCGTCCTCTTCGATGACCTCACCCGTTCTGAGCGTTAGCGCGCTTTCCAAACGCTTTGGCCCTACCGTTGCGCTCGATCGCATCGATCTGTCGATCCATGCGGGCGAGGTTGTCGCGCTGATGGGTGCGAACGGCGCGGGCAAGTCGACCCTCGTGAAGATTCTGAGCGGCGTCTATCGCCCGGACGGCGGCGAGCTGTCGTTGCGGGGACAATCATTCAGCCCCGCTTCGCCGCACGATGCCAAGCGGCTGGGAATCGCGACCGTGCATCAAGCCATTGCGGATGCGGTAGTGCCGCCGCTTTCGGTTGCGGACAATCTTCTGCTCGAGCGCTTGTGCGATTCAACCTCGCCCTGGCGCGTGCCGTCGGCAGCGCGCCTTCAGGCTGCGGCGCCGCTGGCTGCGCGCGTGGGGCTCGATGTGGATCTGACTGCGCCGCTTGCGTCGCTGTCGCTTGCGGCGCAGCAGCTCGTCACGCTGGCCCGCGCACTGGCAACGCGGCCCGCCTTGTTGATTCTCGACGAGCCTACCGCCAGCCTGTCGGCGCCGGAAGCGGAACGTCTCTTCGGTCTTATCGAGCGCTTGCGTGCCGAGGGTGTCGCGATCCTGCTGGTGTCGCACCGGCTCGGCGATCTGCGCCGTATTGCCGGGCGTGTGGCGATCGTGCGCGATGGCCGCATCGTGGCCGATCTGCGCGCGCCGATCGATTTCGATGCCGCGGTCGAAACGATGATCGGGCGTCCGTTACGCAGCCGCGCTATGTTTGACGCAGGGGCAACCACCGCGCACACGCCATGTTTTAGCATGCGGGACCTGCAGTTGACACCCGGCAGCACCCCTTTCGATCTCGACGTACAGCTCGGCGAAATCGTCGCGATTGCCGGTCCGGTTGGCGGTGGCAAGTCGCGCTTCGCAAGGGCAATTTTCGGCGCCGCGCGTGCTGCTGCGGGCACGATGACGCTCGACGGCAAACCGTGGCGTCCGCGCTCACCCGCCGAGGCGATTCGCGCCAGCGTGTTTCTCGCGGGCGAGGACCGTTGGCGAACCTCGCTGTTTCCGGACAGCGTGCCGTTTGCCTCGATTGCCGGCACGCTCAGCTTTCCGTTTCTGTCACGCTGGTTCAGATACGGCACGGTCCGGCGCGCGCACGAGCGGCGCGCCGCGCTTGATGCTATCGAACGATTCGGAATTCGCTGTACGGGACCGGACGATCGTCTTGCCCGGCTCTCCGGCGGCAACCAGCAAAAAGTGGTGCTGGCTCGTTGGCATGCACAAGCCGCGCGCTTGTTGCTGCTGGACGAACCGTTTCAGGGCGTCGATGCCGGGGCGCGTGCCGATATCGTCGATACGTTGCGGCGGCACGCGCCGCAACGCGCCACTCTCGTCTTCGTCAGCGATCTCGAGGAGGCGTTCGAGATTGCCGATCGCGTTGTTCGCTTTGACCGGTCGACACTCGACCGCGCTTTCCACCCTGACGTTACCTCTTCCGTTCGCTCATGAAAACCAGTCCTTCGATCACATCTCAGGGTGCCTCTGCGGTTGCGTCCGAAAGCAACCCCGCTACACACGAACAGACGCACGAAAATGCGCACGAACACGCGGTCCGCCACAACCGGCTGCGAGAATTGCGCGGTCATCTCGAACGCACCGGCATGCTCATCGTGCTGGCGATTCTGGTCATCGTCTTCGCCGTCAACCAGCCGGCCTTTCTGAATCTCGACAACCTCTTCAGCATTCTGCAGGCGGTGTCGATTGTCGCGTTGCTCGGCATCGGCGTGACGGTGACGCTTGCTGCAGGTGGATTCGATCTTTCGGTGGGCAGCGTGGCCGCGTCGGCGCAGATGGCGGCGAGCTACGTGTTGATCGTCTGGCATGGCAATGCGTTCGAAGCGGTTGCGGCATGCCTCGTACTGGGTGTGGCCGCAGGTCTGTTCAACGGCTTGCTGATTACGCGCCTGCGCGTTCCGGACCAATTGGCGACGCTCGGCACGCTATTTCTGCTAGCGGGTTTGCAACTGATTCCAACCGGCGGCCGCTCGCTCGCAACCGGTACGATCCTGCCCGACGGCACGGAAACAACGGGCCTATTTCCTGACGCCTTTCTCGCACTCGGGCGCTTGCGGCTCTTCGATGTCGTGCCGTTGCCGGTGGTCGTGGTGGCGGTTCTGACCATCGTGGCCTGCGTCGTGATGGAAACCACGCGTTGGGGCCGGGTGATTTACGCAATTGGCGGCAACGAGACGGCGGCGCGCCTGGCCGGTGCGCCGACCGCGCGATACCGGATCGCCGCGTATGTGGCATCGGGCGCGATCGCTTCGCTTGGCGGCGTGCTGATCGCCGCACGCGTCGGGCGTGGCGATGTCAGTGCCGGCCATTCGATGCTGCTCGATGCGGTGGCGGCGGCGCTGGTCGGCTACGCGGTCTGGGGCGCGAAGCGTCCGAACGTATTCGGCACGGTCGTCGGCGCGGTGTTTGTCGGCGTATTGCTCAACGGCTTGACGATGCTGAATGCGCCGTACTACATGCAGGATTTCATCAAAGGGGTGCTGCTGGTGGGCGCGCTGGCCTTCACGTTCAGTGTGGGGCGCGGCGTGGAACCTCACGCATAGCGGCCACGCCGTTGTGCGAAGCTGACCGCCAGCACCGCGAAGATCAGGCCACCGGTCGCCACCTGCTGCCAATAGAAATTCCAGCCGATCAGCAACAAACCGTTTGCGACGAGGCTCAGCAGCAGGACGCCCAGCAGTGTGCCGACGACGCCTGGACGGCGCGTCGGCGACAGCGTGGTGCCAATGAAAGTCGCGCCAATCGCATTGAGCAGGTAGCCGTTGCCGGCCTGCGGGACATAGGCCTTGACGGTTGACGACAGCAGCAGGCCGACGACGCCATAAATCAACGCGCTGGCGATAAACGTCACGGCAGTAATGGCCGCAACCGGCAGACCTGAATAACGCGCCACACCCGGTTGCGCGCCGAGCGCGGAAAGCTGCCGCCCCAGGGTGGCATGCGCAAGCGTCACATGCACGGCGAGAGCCAGCACGGCTACGATCCATAACGGCACCGGCAGGCCCGCAAGCGTGCCGTGCGCCAGCTCGCTAAAGAGCGGCGGCAAGGCGAGGTTAAGCAGATACACTGGCTGGCCGCCATCGGTGGCGAGTTGCTGGACGGTCTGGCCGATGAAGAGTGTGCCGAGCGTGGCGAGAAATGGCGCGATCCCGAGCCACCCGGTCAGCACGCCGTTGAAGGCGCCGACGAAGAGCGCCGCGGCGAGCCCGCCGAGCGCCGCCGGCACAGTGCCGACGTGATGCGCGCTCAAGAGGACGAAGGCGAGGCTCGCCACATCGATGGAGGTGCCGAGCGATAGATCGACGGCGCCGAACGATAACGCGAGCGTCATGCCAAGCGCGGCGATCGCCAGCAGCGCGAAATTGTTCAACAGTACGTCGGCAAGATTGTTTGCCCGTGCGAAGCCCGGCGCGAACACCGCAAAGAAAGCGATCACTGCAAGCAGTGCCCCGACCAGCGCGAAGCGCTGCAAGCGGCCTATCTGTTCAATCATGAGTGTGATTCCCGGCACGGCGGCGCACGAGCGCGGTAGTGGCGACGACGAACAGGATCAGCGCGCCTTCGACACCGTTGACCCAATAGCTCGACACGTTGTCGAGCTGAAAACCGTTGCTGATGACGCCGATGAAGAGGACAGCGAGCAGGGTGCCGGGAATGGTCGGCACGAGCCGCCGTGAAAAGACGACACCGAGCAGCGCTGCGGCGACGGTGGCGAGCAGATTTTCTCCCGCGCCGGGCGCGCTGCCGCTGAGTAACGCGGTAGACGCCAATGCCGCGAGCGCTGCGGCGATCCCGCTCAGTACGTAGCTTGCCGCGACATAGCGGCTTGCACGCACGCCAGCGGCTTGTGCGGCGTCCCGATGTGCGCCGGTGGCGTGCAGTCGCAGTCCAAATGGAGTGTAGTGAACCAGTACGCTGAACAGTGCGGCGACGACAAGCAGCGCGTAGGCAAGATGCGGCACGCCGAATGCACCGTTGTCGAGCAGAAAACCGAGCAAGGCACCGCTTGCCGGCACCGACGTGTTCTGCGTCAGCACCAGTTCGAACCCGGCGCAGAGATTCATCGTGGTCAGCGTGGCAAGCAGCGGAAAGATGCGCAGCACGATGACCGCAAACGCGTTGAGCGCACCGACTCCGGCGCCCGCTGCAAACGTCAATAGCAGGGCGGTGCCGGGTGCTGCGCCGTCGCGTTGCGCGACGGCATAAACGGCCGCGCATAGACCGAGATTAGCCGCCACCGAAAGATCGAGACCGCCTCTAAGCGGATCTGCGCCACCGCCGATAAGGACGACCGTCAACCCAAAACCGAGAATCCCGACGACGACCGATTGCTGCAACACGTTCGCGAGATTCGCGAGCGTGAAGAACAGCGGCGAGCTCACCGCGAAACCGATAAACACCAGTGCGAACGCGAGCGCCGCGCCGCTTCTCAGCCACCATTGAGCGCCGAACATCCGTGCGGGCAGTTCGAACTTTCCGCTGCGTGGCACAGCATCCAGGACTTTGCTCATGCTGCGG
The DNA here is from genome assembly GCF_056619545.1 of Paraburkholderia sp. SSBN10T. Taxonomy (NCBI): domain Bacteria; kingdom Pseudomonadati; phylum Pseudomonadota; class Betaproteobacteria; order Burkholderiales; family Burkholderiaceae; genus Paraburkholderia; species Paraburkholderia sp. SSBN10T. Next base: position 26,790 of record NZ_JBWQQI010000037.1, on the reverse strand, counting down.
CCTCCTGTTGCGCTGCCGAACCGTGCGCACTGCGTGCTCCGGTGGCCCATGCCAGCACATCCTGGCTATCCGCTTCGCGCGAGACGAGTTCACGCACGACGCGGCCCCGCGCCATGACCAGTACGCGGTCGGTCACGCCGAGCAGTTCGATCAGATCGCTGGAAAACAGCAGGACGCCGGCGCCGTCGCGGGCCAGCCGGTCGAGTAGCCGATAGATCTCGATCTTGGCGCCGATGTCGACGCCTACCGTCGGCTCGTCGAGCAGATAGAGCGAGGACGTGCGGCTCAACCACTTGGCGAGTGCGACCTTCTGCTGGTTGCCTCCTGAGAGATGCCGCACGGGCGTTTCCGTACTGGATGTGCGCACGGCCAGTTCGTCGATCAGGCGTTGTACGGTACGGGTTTCGCTGCGTTGCGCCAGCAGGCCGAAGCGGCTAAAGCGAGCGAGGCTCGCGAGCGTCGTGTTCTCTCGCACGGAAAGAGCGGGCGCTACCCCATGCGCGCGCCGGTCCTCCGGCACGAACGCAATCTGCTGGCGTACGGCGTCTTGTGGACGGCGCAGACGTACCGGTTTGCCTTCGATTTCGATCTCGCCCTGCACGCCGCGTTCGAGTCCGAACAGGCTGCGCACCACCGGTTTGCCGCCCGAGCCGAGCAAGCCGGTGATGCCGACGATCTCGCCGCGCCGCACATCGAACGACACGTCTTCGAAACGGCCTGGGGCGCCAAGCTTGCGCACGTTCAAGACGACCTTCCCGGGCGTGCGCGCCGCAACCGGGGGTCGCACTTCGGTCTGCGCGCCGATCATTGCCGTGACGAGCGCTTCGGTGGGCGTCGTGCGCGCGTCGACGTGGGCGACGTCCGCGCCATCGCGCAGCACCGTGACACGATCGCAAATTGCAGCGATCTCGTTGAGATAGTGCGACACGTACAGGATTGTCAGGCCGCGTTGCCGCAGACGGTCGATGGTCTGCAGCAGACGGTCCACTTCGCGGCTGACCAGCGCGGCGGTCGGTTCGTCGAATACGAGAATACGGGGTTCGCGGATCAGTGCGCGGGTAATCTGCACGATCTGCTGTTCGGCGACGCTCAGATCGCCGATGAGCCGGTTCGGCGCTATTTCGACGCCGAAGTGTGTATGCAACGCATCGCGTGCGTCGCGCTGCATACGTCGCACATCGAGCAGCCGGAGGCCGCCTGCCACGCGCGGGCCGACGGTTCGTTCGTCGCCGAGCCACAACGCTTCGGCTACGGTGAACGTGGAGGGTAGCAAGCGCTCCTGGTGAATGAACCCTATTGCCGGGGCGCTGCCGTGAGGCGGCGCTGTCAGTGCTTGCGCGGCGCCGTCGATGGCGATCGTGCCCGAATCGGCGCTGTGAATGCCGGCGAGTATCTTGATCAGCGTCGACTTGCCTGCACCGTTTTGTCCGATCAGACCATGCACGCTGCCGCGCGCGACCGTCAGCGACGCGCCGCGCAGCGCGGGCACGCCGTCGAAATGCTTGACGAGCTCACGCAGTTCGAGCGCCGCAGGAGAGGCTTCGGTGTTCATTTTGCGGTGAGCTGGCCGAGAGTCTGCTGGATCGTGCCGGCGTTGTCCTTGGTGACCAGAATCGACGGCACATAAGTGTACGGCGCCAGTGTGCGATCGCCTGCAAGGTAACGTGCGACGTTATCGACCGCAGTCTTGCCGATCAACGCGGGTTGCTGCGCAACCACGGCTGCGGCACTCGATTTCGGATCCTTCACGAGCGTGACGACGTCCGGGCTGCCGTCGACCGCGTAGGTCTTGATCTCGTCGCGGTGCGCGGCATCCACGGCCTGGGTGGCGCCGACCTGCGGCACGTCCCATGCCGACCAGATCGCGGCAATCTGCCCCTTCGGATATTTCGCGAGCAACTGGCTCACCTGCGCATAGGCGCTTTGCACCGTATTCGGAATCACGTCGCGCAGCTCGGGCTGGATAATGTGCACCTTCGGGTAGTACTTGAGCACCGCCTTGAGCTGGTCGTAACGGATCGCGCATACCGGCACGCCGTAAAAGCCGTTGAAGACGAGGATGTTCCCTTCGCCGTGGATATCGTTGACGAGCTTCAGCGCGAGCTGTTCGCCGATGAAGAAATTGTCCGAGGTGGTGTCGTTGATGCTCGACGGCGACGCGGTATCGATCGTAAACAACGGGATGTTGGCCTGGCGGATTTTCTGCAACCACGGCTCCAGCACCGTTGCAGTACCCAATTGTTCAACGATGGCGTCCGGCTTTTGCGCGATCAGCGTCTGGATCTGCGCGATCTGGCGGTTGTCGTTGCGACCGGCGTCGAGTGCGATTGGCGTGCCGCCGAGGCGTTTCACCTCGTCCACTGCGCCCTGATAAGCCTTCAGGTCCCAATAGTGATCCGTGCCGGCGGCCGTGATGCCGATGCGTTTGCCCTTGAGCGACGGCACAGAACCCGCGTTATCGGCGTTGGCCGTTGCATCCGCTGCGGGCGTTGCGCCTTGGGCGTGAGCGTGAGTAACGAGGCCGCCGGCCATGCTGAATACGGTCGCGGTCAACAACGAAGAAAGAGTGGTGTGCAAGCGTGTCATGGTGTCCGAATCGAAGAGGCAGAGGTGTCCAGCTTGCGACGACTCTAATCAACAACCCGCTGTGCATGAAACCATCAAATCGGACTATCGTTATCAGGCACGAGGCGAAGTGCTTATACCTGATTCGATCTGGGTTCGTTTGCCATCCGAAGGAATATCCATTTCAGAATCGTTCAGTTTGCGCGCGTCCTACCCGCTGATAGATTGTGCGAACAGTCACTCAAGCGGAGATTCGTATGGCCGAGCTTTACGAAGCGACCTCATCGCATACGGGCGATGCGGACAACCATGCCGTGCGCATCATTCGGGACGACGCCGAGGCTATAGCGGTGGCGCACGAACTGGCAGCGCGTCTGGAGCAAGGTGCGTCTGAGCGCGACCGCGTGCGCCGTTTGCCGCATGAAGAGATCGAATGGTTCTCGCAGTCGGGGTTGTGGGCAATTACCGTGCCGAAGGTTTATGGCGGCGCGGGTGTCTCCTTCGTCACGCTTACAGAAGTGGTCAAGATTATCGCAGCGGCCGATCCTTCATTGGGACAGTTGCCGCAAAACCACTTTGGCCTGGTCGATGTGATTTCGCTGACCGGCACCGAGGAACAGAAGCGCTATTTCTTTGCACAGATACTCAGTGGCAAGCGCTTCGGCAACGGCTTTTCGGAGAAGGGCACCAAGCATGTGCTCGACTTGAAGACGCGCGTGCGGCGCGACGGCGACGACTACGTGGTGGACGGCACCAAGTTCTATTCGACCGGCGCGCTGTTTGCGCATTTTGTGCCGGTGCTGGGACTCGATGACGACCGCAAGGGCTGGCTCGCTTATATCCCGAAGGGCACCGCGGGCCTGAGCGTGATCGACGACTGGTCGGGGTTCGGGCAGCGCACGACGGCAAGCGGCACGGTGGTGCTCGAATCGGTGCGTGTACCGGCGTCGCATGTCTTCCCTGCGCACCGCGTCTCCGATTTTCCGACGCTGAATGGTCCGGTTTCACAGATCATTCAGGCCGCGATCGACGCGGGCATCGCGAAAGCGGCCCTGGAAGACACGCTCACGTTTGTGCGCACCCGCTCGCGGCCGTGGATCGACAGCAGTGTCGAGCGTGCCAGCGACGATCCGCTGACAGTACGCGAAATCGGTCATTTGCATATCCAGTTGCATGCCGCTGAAGCGCTGCTCGAACGCGCGGCCCGCACGCTCGATGTGATCGCCGCACAGGCAGAAACTAGCGAGGACGATGTTGCGCGTGCTTCGGTTGCGGTGGGCGAAGCCAAGGTGTTGACCACCGAAATCGCCTTGCTGGCGAGCGAAAAGCTCTTCGAGTTGGCCGGCACCCAGGCGACGTTGAGCGAGCATAACCTCGACCGTCACTGGCGCAATGCCCGCACTCATACGCTGCACGATCCCGTGCGCTGGAAATATCACCTCGTCGGCAACTACTATCTGAACGGCGTCAAACCGGCCCGTCATCCGTGGAATTGACGCTATGAACGCTTTGACAGAGTCCGTCGCCCGTGGCGCGTGGCAGGCCGAGCGTATCGGGAGCGACCAGCAGGCACTCGATGTGGCCCGTGCTTTGGCGCCGGCGCTCGCCGAAGGCGCGTCACAGCGCGATCGTGAGCGTCGCTTGCCTTATGCCGAGATCGAAACCTATTCGGCAAGCGGTCTGTGGGGCATTGCGGTGCCGCGTGAGTTCGGCGGTGCAGCGGTTTCATACGCCACGCTTGCCGAGGTCACCGCGATCATCTCGGAGGCCGATCCGGCGCTTGGACAGATTCCGCAGAATCACTTTTTCATGCTCGACGTGCTGCGCGTAAACGGCACGCACGCTCAGCAGGCGTTCTACTTCGAGCGAGCATTGGCCGGCGACCGGTTTGGTAACGCGCTTTCCGAACGCGGCACGAAAACCGTAAGCGACTACCGGACCACGCTCACGCCGGAAGGCGAGGGCTTCCGGATCAACGGCACCAAGTTCTATTCGACCGGCGCATTGTTTGCGCAGTGGATTCCGATTGTCGCCAAGGCAGCCGACGAGACGCTGCATGTGGCGTTTGCGAGCGCACAGACACCCGGCTTGAGCGTCGTGGACGACTGGTCGGGCTTTGGTCAAAAGACGACGGGCAGCGGCACCACCACACTTGACAACATCTATGTCGAAGCCTCCGCGGTCGTGCCATACAGTGCTGCGTTCGACGCGCGTCCCACGACGGTCGGGCCGCTTGGACAGTTGATTCATGCTGCCGTCGATCTCGGTATCGCACGCGCAGCCATTGCCGATGCGCGGCGCTTCGTGCGCGAACGCTCGCGTCCTTGGATCGACAGCGGGGTTGAGCGGGCGAGTGACGATCCATTGACGCTCGAACTGTTCGGCAAGCTCTCGCTGCAACTGCATGCGGCCGAGGCGCTCGTCGAGCGTGCCGGCCGCCGCGTCGACGACGCAGTCAAGGTGTCGACCGAACAGAGCGTCGCCACGGCTTCGATTGCCGTGGCCGAGGCGCGCGCGGCGACCACGGAGATTGCATTGCAAGCTTCGTCGCGCCTGATCGAGCTGGCCGGTACCCAGGCGACGCTCGCCGAACACAACCTCGATCGCCATTGGCGCAACGCGCGCACTCACACGCTGCATGATCCGGTGCGCTGGAAATACATCGCGGTCGGCAACTACTACCTGAACGACGTGCTGCCGCCGCGTCACGGCGCGCTCTGACGCGCCCGCTGCGGGCTTCGTCTGCATCAACCAGGTATCACCTACGCATCACCTAAGTGGATCCGATTATGGCCAGACAGATCCGTCTCAACGCATTCGACATGAACTGCGTCGGACACCAGTCACCGGGGTTATGGGCGCATCCGCGCGATACCTCCTGGCGCTACAAGCACCTCGATTACTGGACCGAGCTCGCCAGGCTGCTCGAACGCGGCAAATTCGACGGTCTGTTCATTGCCGACGTGCTCGGCATCTATGACGTGTTCAAGGGCAATGGCGAGGCCGCGATCCGCCAGGCCGCCCAGGTGCCGGTCAACGATCCGATCCTGCTGGTCTCGGCGATGGCGAACGTGACCGAACATCTTGGCTTCGGCGTGACGTGCTCGCTCTCGTACGAGCATCCTTATCCGTTCGCGCGGCGCATGTCGACACTCGATCATCTGACCAACGGACGGGTGGGCTGGAACATCGTCACCTCGTATCTGGATAGCGCGGCACGCAACGTGGGCTTGCCGAGCCAGGCGAATCACGACGAACGCTACGCGCTGGCCGAAGAGTATCTGGACGTCTGCTACAAGCTGTGGGAGTCGTCATGGGAAGACGATGCGGTCGTACGCGACGCGGCGCGACAGGTCTTCACGGAACCCTCCAAGGTGCATCCCATTGAACATCATGGGCAGTACTTCGATATGCCAGGCATTCACCTGTGCGAGCCGTCGCCGCAGCGCACGCCGGTGCTGTATCAGGCGGGCGCTTCGAAACGCGGCAAGGATTTCGCTGCGCAGCACGCCGAGTGCATTTTTATTGCGGCGCCGTCGCGCACGATCCTGAAGCAGTTCGTGGCTGACATTCGCGCACGCGTGAAGTCGTTCGGGCGTGATCCTCACGACGTGCTGATCTTCAACCTGCATACAGTGATTACCGGCAAGACCTCGGCTGAAGCGCACGCCAAGCACGCGGACTATCGCCGCTATGCCAGCGACGAAGGCGCGCTCGCGCTGATGTCGGGTTGGACGGGTATCGACCTGTCGAAATACGAACTGGATGAACCGCTGCGTCACGTCGAGAGCAACGCGGTGCAATCCGCCGTGGAGGCGCTGTCGAGCGCCGATCCGACGCGGGTGTGGACCGTGCGCGAGATCGCGAAGTGGGGCAGCATAGGTGGGCTCGGACCGCTTTCGGTTGGCGATCCGCAAGAGATTGCGGATGAACTGCAATCGTGGGTCGAGGAGACCGACGTCGACGGCTTCAACCTGGCTTATGCGCTGACGCACGAGACGTTTAGCGACTTCGTCGAACTCGTGGTGCCGGAATTGCAGCGCCGCGGCGTGTACAAGACCGAGTATGCGAGCGGCTCGCTGCGCGAGAAGCTGCACGGCGGCGGTCCGCGTCTCGCCGAGCCACATCCGGGCGCACGGTACCGCGCGCGTCACACCGCGCCCGCTGCATGACACATCGTTCCATTCGATCTTAACGACAAGCCGGGGAGCATTCATGAAATCGCTGTTTCGTCATACATCCCAAGTACGCCGCATGGTCGGCGCGCTGACGCTGCTCTCTGCGAGCGTGTTGCTGGGTCAAACCACCCAGGCCGCACCGCTCAAGGGCGCGCCTGCGCCGTTCGACAAAGGCGGTGTGAAGATTGCACTGGTCAACTATCTGTCAACGGGAGATTTCTTCCAGGCCTACGAGGCCGGCGCACAGAAGCAGGCGAAGGCGCTCGGCATCGATCTGCGTATTTACGAAGGACGGCAGGACGCAGCCGAACAACGCGAGCAGATCCAGCAGGCGATCAGCCTGGGCGTAGCGGCGATCATCGTGAATCACGGTTTGCCGGAATCGCTGAAGGACGTGGTGCAGCGCGCGCTCGACAAGGGCATCAAGGTGATGGCGTTCGACGTGGACCTGAACAACCCTAAAGTGCCGCAGATCGAGCAGAGCGATCATGATCTGGCCACGTTGCTCCTGAATCAGGCCGTGAAGGATAACGGCGACGCATTCGCGGCAGGGTATGTCTATGTGGCGGGCTTTGCGCCGCTCGATCGCCGCGACGCGGTGTGGCGCGACTTCAAGAGCGCCCATCCCCAGGTGCAGGAGAAAGCACGCTGGGGCACGGTGGACAATCCGATCGCTCAATCGGTCGCGAATCAGGCCGCCGCCGCTTACCGCGCGCATCCCGAGATTCGCGTGGTGTTTGCCCCTTATGACGAATTCGCGCGGGGCGCCAAGCTCGCTGCGGACGAGGCGAACCTCGGCTCGAAGCTGCGCATTTACAGCGCGGACATTTCGACGGCGGACATCGAGGCAATCCGGGCGCCGAACAGTGCCTGGGTCGCGACGGCCGCGACCAATCCGGCTGTGGTGGGTGCGGTTTCGGTGCGAGCGGCTGCGTTGGAGGTGGCGGGCGAGGATCCGGGGCATCGGATCGTGGTGAAGCCGACCCTGATCACGCGTGACGATCTCGTGAAGAACGACATCAAGACGATTGCCGAGCTGGGGGCGAAGTTTCCGGCCTTCCGCGCGAGCGATGCGGCAAGCGCGGCATGGATTCCGGCTGTGGAGTGAATTCGCCGGGCAGTTGAATCGGGCGCTTTGGCGTCCGTCATTGGCAGGCGCGGTTTCTTGAGCGACAATCGCGGCGAGCTGTCGACACTCGTCGCGAGGAGCCTGCCATGTCGGTACTAGTACTGGGATTGGTGATTTTTCTGGGCGTGCATTCAGTGCGAATCTTTGCCGAGTCGTGGCGTACACGGCAGATTGCCCGGATAGGGGAGAAACCGTGGAAGGGCGCTTATTCAGTGGCCTCTGTCGTGGGGTTGGCGCTGATCGTCTGGGGTTACGGGATCGCTCGGCGTGATCCTGTCCCGCTATGGACGCCTCCGGTTTGGGCAGCGCATCTTGCCGGCCTGCTGACGCTGATCGCTTTTATTCTTTTTCTTGCCTCTTACATTCCCGGTAATCACTTCAAGGCTTGGGTCAGGCACCCGATGGCGCTCAGTGTGGGAGTGTGGGCGTTCGGGCATTTGCTGGCGAATGGGACTTTGAACGCGGTTGTTCTGTTTGCGGCTTTCCTTGTTTGGGGTGTGCTGGCTTATCTTTCCGCCCGGCGGCGGGATGTGGCTTCAGGCGTGGTTTATCCGGACGGGACGCTGGGTAAGGACGCGATAGCGGTAGTGGGCGGGGCGGTGGCCTGGATTGTGTTTGCTTTCTGGTTGCACGGATGGTGGATTGGGGTTCGGCCGCTGGGATGAAGAAATGAAGAGGGCGAAAAAAAAGCCCGCAAACCTGCAGGCTTTAAAAGTACTCGGAGTTTCGCAATCAAAAGTCGCGAGCCATGATCGTATGGGCTGAATATGAAAGCGCCGTGAAAGATCACAAGTCGAAGAACACGGTTTCCTGTTCGCCCTGCATACGGATATCAAACCGATACACCGTCTTGCTGGTGCCATCCACGCGCCGTGCAATCAAGGTCCCACGCCGCTCCGCCGGCACCGACGCGAGCACTGGATCACTTTCGTTCGCGGCCGCCTCGTCATCGAAGTAAATCCGCGTGAACGTGTGTAGCAACATTCCGCGCATCGTCACGATCACATTCAGATGCGGCGCTTCATGCGTGGAAGCCCGCCCCGGTTTCACCGTCTCGACAATAAACCGCTTCTGCGGATCGGTTCCGGTGCCGACCCGGGCAAATCCACGGAAGCCGCTCGCCGCGGCTTCCGCCCGCGAAGCCGGATACCGCCCTTGGCTATCCACCTGCGATACCTCGAGCATCGCATCGCCAATCACCTTGCCGTCGCCGTCGAACACCTGACCGACAATCGTGATGTGCTCGCCTGCCGCTTCATAATCCGCAACCGCTGGCGTAAAGAGGCTCTTGAAATCGAAGTTGTATTGCTCCGGGCACAGTCCATACGCGAAGTACGGTCCAACCGTTTGCGAAGGCGTTTGCTTAAGTGTCGTCATGGCTTAGCGCTCCATCGGGGTTTCGTTGGCGCCGCGCAGCACGATATCGAAATCGTAGCCGAGCGCGTACGCTTCTTGCGTCGTATCGAGCGAAAAGCGCGACACAAGGCGCTCACGCGCATGCTCCGGCGTGCCCTGGAAGATCGGATCGAAGGCCAGCAGTGGATCGCCGGGGAAGTACATCTGCGTGACGAGCCGCGAGCCGAAGTGATCGCCGAACAGCGAGAAGTGAATATGATTCGGACGCCATGCGTTCGGGTGGTTGCCCCACGGATACGCGCCCGGCTTGATCGTCAGAAAGCGATAGCGGCCTTCGTTATCGGTGAGGCAGCGCCCTGCCCCCAGGAAGTTTGGATCCAGCGGCGCATCGTGCTGGTCGGCCTTATGAACATAGCGGCCGGCCGCGTTGGCTTGCCAGATTTCAACCAGCGTATTGCGCACCGGGCGGCCGCCTTCGTCGAGCACGCGGCCCGTCACGATGATGCGTTCGCCCAGCGGCTCGCCATTGCGTACCGCGTTGCGCGTCAAATCGTGGTCAAGCGGGCCGAGGTCCTCGGCGCCATACACCGGCACGCGCTGGTCGCGCAGCTTTTCCTTCAGGGGAATCAACGGGCGCGTCGGGCCGCGCTTCACGGACGAGCCGTAGCCGGGATACACGTAAAGGGGATGCGATTCGAAGTCGCGCGGAGTAAGGATGGACTCGTCCATGGATGTCTCCTTGGTTGAATTATGGAATGGCAGGGTATGCCGCGACTTTATCCAATCCAGGAAGTTATGAAAAATGACGTTTTCGCGCTTTTCGTATAACCTACCGTTATGCAACGAAGCCTTGCGGATAGCCGCGTCAAATTCCGTCATCTCCAGTGTTTTCTGGCCGTCGCGCAGTTTGGCAGTGTCCAGAAGGCGGCTGAGAGTCTGTCCATCACCCAGCCGGCGGTCTCCAAGACCGTGGCCGAGCTGGAGGCGATTCTTGGCGTCAGGCTGTTCGAGCGCGGCCGCCATGGCGCGGTGACCACGCGCGAGGGTCAGCTTTTCATGCCGCATGCCAGCGCCTGTGTCAGCGCGCTGCGCCAAGGCGTCGATCTGCTCGCACGCGCCGAGGGCGCGGCGTCGGCCACGCTGGAGATCGGCGTTCTGCCCACGGTCGCCGGCGCGCTGGTGCCGCCCGTCCTCAAGCTGTTCGCCGTGCAGTGGCCACGGGCGATCGTGCGCCTTGCCACCGGCGCCAATGCGGAATTGCTGGAGCGCCTGAAAGCCGGTTCGATTGAATTTGCGGTGGGGCGTCTGGCCGACCCCGAGCGCATGGTCGGACTCAGTTTCGAGCAGCTTTTCACCGAGCCGTTGGTTGCCGTGGTGCGCGCCGGACATCCGCTGGCGGCGAGCGCCGGCCTTCCCGCGGCGCTGCTCGAAGGTTTTACCGTGGTGGTGCCGCCGTTCGGCACGCTGATCCGGCAGTCCGCGGACAGTCTGCTGGCAGCGTGGGGTGTGCCGCCGCTGGCGGCGTTCGTGGAGGTGTTGTCGGTGTCGACGGGCCGGGCGCTGGCGCTCGAGAACGACGCGGTCTGGTTCGTGCCGCAAAGCGCCGTCGAATATGAGTTGGCCCACGGCGTACTCGTGCGTCTGCCGTTGCCGTTTGCCGGTACCGGCGAGCCAGTCGGCCTGGTGCGCCGTTCCGACACGCAGCCGTCCCCGGTAGGGATGGCGTTGATCGATGCGTTGCGCACGGTCGCGCGGCAGCGCATGGCGGCGTCTGCCGCGGCTGCGACGCCGGCCGGCGCTAGAGCCAAAGGCGCCAAAGCGAGGCCGTCGAAGGCTCGTCGCAAGCCGGGCTGAGCGGTCTCAGGTGCTAACAGGTCGCCCGGCGGACTCGCACGGCGCGGCGTGCCCGCTCGCTGCGTCAGCGGATGAACCATTCAGTACAAAATGCAGTTGCGGGCGGCCCCGTCCCCGGTGTACAAACACGGTGCGAAAGCGGGTGCCGTTTCACCTATCGCGTAGCATCCGCAAGGCGCTGCGAGGTTGCGCATTCGCGGCGGCCTGCGTAAAACATCAGCAAGAGCGTCGGAACGTATGAACAGCTTTGCATGGGACCAGAGTAACGTGCTAAAGCACGAACTCTGGTCGACAGGAGATTGCCATGCCCAACAATTTACCCACCCCGAGCGCCGCGATACAGGCCGCCGCGGACCCGGAGCACAATCCGCTCGGCACCGCTGGACTCGAGTTCGTGGAGTTCGCCGCGCGCGACCCGCAGGCGCTCGGCCAGACCTTCGAGCAACTCGGCTTCAAACCGATCGCGCGCCACATTAGCAAAGACGTGACCCTGTACCGCCAGGGCGAGATGAATTTCCTGCTCAATGCCGAGCCGGACTCGTTCGCCGCGCGCTACGCGGAGGAATACGGCGTGGGCATTTGCGCGATCGGCATTCGCGTGGCCGATGCCCCGCGCGCTTTCGAGCGGGCCATCGAACTCGGTGCGTGGGCCTTCGAAGGCGAGAAGGTCGGCAAGGGCGAGCTGGTGATCCCGGCTATTCAGGGCATCGGCGATTCGCACATCTACTTCGTCGACCGTTGGCGCGGCCGTGGTGGTCAGCGCGGCGGCCTCGGCGATATCTCGATCTTCGACATCGATTTCCGGCCCATCGAGATCGATACGGCCCACGCCGACCTGAGTCACGCCGGCACGGGTCTCGTCGCCATCGATCATCTGACGCAAACCGTCGGCGCGGGCCGGATGCAGGAGTGGCTCGATTTCTACCGCGATCTGCTCAACTTCCGCGAGATTCACGAACTGCACGCGAACTGGCATGTCTCCGCCGAATCGCGCGTGATGGTGTCGCCGTGCGGCGCGATCCGGATTCCGCTGTATGAGGAAGGCACGCGCCGTACGAACCTGATGCACGAGTATTTGCCGGATCATCCGGGCGAAGGGGTGCAGCATATCGCGCTCGCCACCGGCGATATCTTTGCCTGCGTCGAGCAACTGATGGCCAATGGCATTGAATTCGTCGAGCCGCCGCCGCGCTATTACGAGCAGATCGATGCGCGCCTGCCGGGTCATGGGCTCGATCTGGAGCGGCTCAAACGCTGCCGCGTTCTGGTGGACGGCGAGATAGGCGCGGACGGTGTGCCGCTGCTGTTTTTTCAGACTTTTGTGCGACGCCGCGCCGGCGAGATCTTCTTCGAGATCGTGCAGCGCAAAGGGCATCACGGCTTCGGCGAGGGCAACCTGAGTGCGCTGGCGCAGGCGCGTTGATGGTGAGCAGGGATGCAAGCAAAAGGAAGAGCGAAGGCCCAGGAAGGCCCGATGATTCGCCGCTCAGTCCTCGTCCGCCTCGTGCGCCAGCACCGGATTGGCTGCCCCATACAGCGCCGCCTGCCCCAGCAGCCATTCCCTGAAGCTTGCTAGCGGCCGGCCGTGGCTGAGTTCGGTGGGATAGACCAGGTAGTAAGCGGCTTCGGCGATCGCCGGCGCGTCGAACGGCACCACCAGCCCGAGCCGCTCGAGTTGCGCCTCCACGAAGAACCTCGGCACCAGGGCAATGCCAAGGCCCGCCGCTGCGCCGCTGATCAGCATCGTATGCAGTTCGTAGCGCACGCCCTGCATGGCGCGGTGATCCTCCACGCCGAGTTTCCCGAACCAGTTGGCCCAGCCGTCCGGGCGCGTCGTCGAGTGCAGCAGCGGGTAATCGAGCAGATCCGCCGGTGCGGGTACTGGCCGCTTCAGCAGGCTCGCCGCGCAGACCGGAATGACTTCTTCGCGGAACAGGAAGTCTGCGGAGGTGCCAGGCCAGGTGGGTTTGCCATAGTGGATGGCCGCCTCGAAGTGGGTCTCCGCAAACGGAAAGGTGCCGGTGCGCACCCCCAGGTTCACGCGCACGTCCGGATGGCGTGCGTTGAAGTCGGAGAGGCGCGGGATCAGCCAGTGCGAGGCGAAGGTGGGCAGGGCGGCCAGCTCCAGGTAGCCGCCGCCGCTGCCGTGCGCGATGATCGACAGCGTGTCGCGGTCGAGCCCTTCCAGCGCACGGGCTACCTGCGCGCTGTAGACCTTGCCTGCCTTGGTGAGCACGACGCGTTGCTTGACCCGCACGAACAGCCGCACGCCGAGATTGCCCTCTAGCGTCGCGATCTGGCGCGAGACCGCGCTCTCGGTCAGGAACAGCTCGCGCGCCGCGTGCGTAAAACTCTCATGGCGTGCCGCCGCCTCGAAAGCGAGCAGCGCGCCCATGCTGGGGATCTTGAACTTTCGCACGTTGATTCCGAAAACGCATCAAGTCTGAATATTATCTCGCTTTACGGCACCTGCGCGAATTCGAATAATGCGGGTCGAACGATGCCGGGTTTGCGTCCTGACGCACGCCTGGCGGCTCCCCACTGATGCGCCGGCTCCCGCAGCCCGACCTCCCGAGAAAGATCATGCAGACCCTCCGCAATGCGAATGTCGAACAATTGCTCCTGAAGCTGATAGGCGCCGAGAAGACCGCGGCGCTCTTCAGAACGCTGAATCATCCGCACGTTCTCAATGAATGGGAAGCGGGCGTGGTCACCCGCGCCGAACTCGCGCAAGCGATGAACATGGTCCTGTTCGAAGACCTGCTGGCGCGTTCGGCGAATGGCCGGGCTTACACCGAGGATGCACTCGCGGCCGGCGGCAGCGTGTACTTCGATCACGGCGCGCTGCGCACGGTGCGCTGGCCGGCGAGCGGCGCGCTGCCGCCCGGCGAAGCCGCTTTCGCGCGCATCCTGCGCCCGCTCGGCTTTCGCATCAACGGCCGCTACCCGCTTGACCGTCTCGGTATGACGGGGCGCGCGTGGGCGCATGAGGATGCGCCCGATGAAATCGCCCAGTTCTTCGTCAGCGAACTGCATCCGGAGCGCTTTTCCGCCGCGTTCCAGCAGGCTGTGACGAATGTGATTGGCGCTTCGCGTGATCCGTTGACGCCGGTGGCCACGGCGCATCTGTGGGAACTGGAGCGCGAAGGCGTATTGCCGCTCGATGCGGCGCATGAATTGCTGCCGGTGATCGTCGGCGCGTTTGCGCGCCAACACGAGATTCCCCGTGAGGCAGATTACGAAGCGTTGTTGAAGGAGTCGGCGGAAATGGCGTGGATCGCCACCGAGGGCAACGCGTTCAATCATGCGACGGATCGCGTCGCGGACGTGTTCCAGCTTGCGGATGACGAAAAGGCCAAGGGCCGTCCGATGAAACCCGAAGTCGAGCGTTCGCGCTCGGGCCGGGTGTTCCAGACTGCCTACCGGGCCGATCTCGTGAAGCGCGAATTTCGCGCGGCCGATGGCAGCACGGTGACGCGCGAGGTGCCGGGCTCGTTCTACGAGTTCATCACCCGCAAGCGTACGTTCGACCAGGACTCGCGTCGCTGGGAAACGGATCTGCGTTTCGATGCAGGCAATGCCCAGGGAATCTTCAAGATGACGGCCGGTCAGGCTGCCTGAAAAGGTTGATGCAAAAGGTCCACGCAAGCATGGCGCAATCACACAGTGCGAACCCAACCACGATCGGCGTGCGGGCCGAAGACCGCCGTGTTGCTACGCCGTTTCGCGGCACCGCCGCCGTCATGCGGGCGCTCGAAGCCGATTTGCGGCAACACGTGCGCGGCGAAGTGCGTTTCGATCAGGCGTCGAAGGCGCTGTACGCATCGGATGCTTCGAACTACCGGCAGGTGCCGCTCGCAGTCGTGGTGCCCGCCGATGTCGACGATCTGGTCGCCACCGTCGCAGCGTGCCGCCGCAATGACGTGCCGTTCCTGCCGCGTGGCGGCGGGACGTCGCAGAACGGTCAGTGCGTGAACGTGGCGGTGGTCGCGGATGCGAGCAAGTACGTCAATCGTGTCGTCTTCGTGGACCCTGCGGCGCGCACCGCGATCGTCGAACCGGGCGTGGTCTGCGACACGCTGCGCGACGCTGCGGAACAGCACGGTTTGACCTTCGCCCCTGATCCCGCTACGCATAGCCGTTGCACGCTCGGCGGCATGATCGCCAACAATTCGTGTGGTGCGCATTCGGTGATGGCCGGCAAGACGGTCGAGAACATCGAGGCGCTCGAAATCGTCACTTACGACGGCGCACGTTTCTGGGTCGGTCCGACCACAGATGACGAACTCGAACGCATCATCGCCGCCGGCGGCTGCCAAGGCGAGATTTACGCCGCGCTCAAAGCGCTGCGCGATACCTATGTCGACCTGATCCGCGCAAAATTCCCGCAGATCAAGCGGCGTGTGTCGGGCTTCAATCTCGACCAGTTGTTGCCGGAGAATGGCTTTAACGTCGCGCGTGCGCTGGTCGGCACCGAAGGCACGTGTGCCGTTACCTTGCAGGCGAAAGTGCGGCTCGTGAAGAGCCCGGCTAAACGCGTGCTGCTGGTGCTCGGCTTTGCCGATATTTTTACCGCAGCCGATGCGGTGCCGCACTTCATGCGTTGCGGGCCGATCGCCATCGAGGGGCTCGACCGCGCGATCATTCGTGGCCTGCAGGCGCGTGGCCTCAAAAAGGAGGAGATCGCGTTGCTGCCCGCCGGCGACGCGTGGGTGGTGCTCGAATTCGGCGCCGATACGCACGCCGACGCCGTGCTTCAGGCCCGCGCGGCGGCTGCCCATTTCGAATCGGGCGCAGCGGGGCCGGACGTTTCAATGATGCTCGTCGAAGAACGGGCGTTGCAGGCGAAGGTGTGGTCGATTCGCGAAACCGGCGCATCGGCGGTGGCGCTCTCAGTCGATCCTGCGCGCCCCGATCCGGTGGTGGGCTGGGAGGACGCAGCCGTCGATCCCCTGCGGCTCGGCGACTACCTGCGCGCGTTTCAGGCGATGGTCGACCGGTACGGCTATGAAACGAGTTTGTATGGCCACTTCGGCGACGGTTGCGTGCACGCTCGCATCACCTTCGATCTGCGCACGGCGGAAGGCATCGCGACATGGCGCCGCTTTTTGCGCGAGGCGGCGGAACTGGTGGTCGAGTTCGGCGGCTCGCTGTCCGGCGAGCACGGCGACGGCCAGGCGAAAGCCGAGTTCCTGCCGATCATGTACGGCCCGGAGTTGATGACGGCCATGGAGCGGTTCAAGGCGATCTGGGATCCGTCTAACCGGCTCAATCCCGGCAAGGTCGTGCATGCTTACCGCGCCGACGAAAATCTGCGCATGGGACCGGCGTACCGGCCGGTGACGCTGCAAACCAGGCTGAGCTTTGCGAGTCAGGAGGGCGATGGTTTTCAACGCGCGGTGGAACGTTGTATTGGCATGGGCAAATGCCGCTCGCTCGAAGGCGGGACCATGTGTCCCAGCTACCGGGCCACGCGCGAAGAGACGTTTTCGACGCGCGGCCGTGCGCATCTGTTCTGGGAAATGCTGCAAGGCGAAGTGATTACCGACGGTTGGCGAAGCCGCGAAGTCAAGGAAGCGCTCGACACCTGTCTTGCCTGCAAGGGTTGCAAGTCCGACTGTCCGACGCATACGGACATGGCATCGTACAAAGCGGAATTTCTTTCGCATTACTATGAAACGCATCGCCGGCCACGCCAGGCGATGTTCATGGGCCGCATCGGCGAATGGGCGCCGCTCGCCGCGCGCTTTCCGCGTTTGATCAATTTTGTAACCTCGGCGCCGGGCCTCGCGCCGCTTGGCAAGTGGCTTGCGGG
Organism: Paraburkholderia sp. SSBN10T; assembly: GCF_056619545.1. Taxonomy (NCBI): domain Bacteria; kingdom Pseudomonadati; phylum Pseudomonadota; class Betaproteobacteria; order Burkholderiales; family Burkholderiaceae; genus Paraburkholderia; species Paraburkholderia sp. SSBN10T. The sequence continues at coordinate 9,893 of NZ_JBWQQI010000037.1, read as the reverse complement.
GGTGGCGCAGGCACGTGAATTGCCGAAGTTTGCGAAGCAGACGTACCGGCAAATTGCGCGGGGTTCGGTGGGCCGTGCGGCACCTAATCCGGCCGCGGCTAAGCCGGCTGCACCTATGCAGGCCGCGCCCAAACTCATCCTCTGGGTGGACACGTTTAGCGATCACTTCTCGCCGGAAATCGCCGAGGCCGCCGCCGATGTGCTCACCCAACTGGGCTGGCACGTCGTGTTGCCCAGAAAGCGTTTGTGCTGCGGCCGACCGCTCTACGATTTCGGTCTGCTGGAGCGTGCGCGTGAACTGCTCGTGAATGTCCTTGACGATCTCAAAGACGAGATCGCCGCAGGCGTGCCGATGGTCGGTCTCGAACCCGGTTGCCTCTCGGTCTTCAAGGACGAACTGCTGAAGCAGCTACCCGATCACGCGCTGGCGAGGCGCCTCTCGGCGCAGACCTTCCTGTTCTCGGATTTCGTGGTGCGCGAACCGTTCGACTGGCCCAGGCTCGACGCCGAGGTGGTGGTGCACGGCCATTGCCATCAGAAGGCGCTGTTTGGCATGCAAGGCGACACGGCGCTGCTGGAGAAGTTAGGCGTGAAATGGAAGCTGCTCGACACCGGATGCTGCGGCATGGCGGGTTCGTTCGGCTTTAACGTGGAGCACCACGCACTCTCGGAGAAGATCGGTGAAGACAAGCTGTTTCCGGCGATTCGCGGCGCAGCGCCGCAAACCATCGTACTGACCAACGGTTTCAGTTGTCGCGAGCAGATCGAACATGGGACCGGGCGTCGTGCGCTGCATATTGCACAACTGGCGCAGCGCGCGTTGGCGGCGCAAGGTGTCGCGCCGGGTGCGGCGCAAGCGGGCAGCGAGGCTGCCGCGGCAGCGAACCCGGCGGTGTAGCCCGCCACCAGGTAAAGCGACGACACGTGCCGCGCTGTGCCTGCCCGTGATGGGCTTGTACGGGCTGCGCCGCTTACTTCTTCGTCGAATCGGCCGGAGCTTGTGGAATATCCGCACTCGTGGCCATCCACAACACCTCGGCATCTTCGTCGCTGGTGGAGACCGCCGCGTGGCCCGTGCGGCTATCGAAGTAGATGCTGTCGCCCGCGTTCAGATGCGTCGGGGCATACAACTCGGAGTACAGGCACACGCTGCCGCTGATTACGTACAGGAATTCCTCGCCTTCGTGCCGGCCCCAGTCGTCGAATGCATCGAGCGTGTGGGCGGAGATGCGGATGCGAAACGGCAGCATTGCCTTGTGCGCGAGGTCGGTGGCGAGCAGCTCCATCTGGTAGCCGCGATACGCGTGGCGCTGCCCTGCATCCTTGCGGGTCAGCGCGCGGCGGCCGCTGGCGCTGACTTTCGGCGTCGAGCCGAACAGTTCGCCGATTTCGATCTTCAGACCGAGCACGATTTTTTGCAGCACGTCGAAAGTCGGCGACATCAAGCCGTTTTCCACTTTCGACAAGGTCGAGCGCGACACGCCGCACAGGCGGCTCGCCGTCTCCAGCGTCAGATCCTGCGCCTGGCGCGCGGCGCGCACGCGTCGGCCAAGATCCGAGGTGGAGGGCTCGGCGGGTTTGGTGAGATGGGTATCCATGGGGTGTAGAGCTATAAGCGCGCCGCAGGGCGTGCAATGTTTCCGATCATAACATTGGGCGGCCGGGCAGTGCCTCAACGAGGCTTTTCCCTAGCTGTTTGCTGTATGGCCACGTGGCGAGTGAGCGGATTTCGTGGAACGAGGCCGGGTTTTTCTCATCGGAAACCTGGCGTTTTTCATCGTCTCCGAATCTTGCCGACGGCGTGCAGCTTGTCTGGACTGGAACGTTCTAACGCCTGGTGGAGGCGAGCGTTCATGCCTTGCAAGAACTCCAGAAGTTCGGGAGGCTCCAGGACGTCGAACTCGACTTCCAGCGTGCACAGCCAGGAGGCGATCGTATGGACGGAGCTTGCTCCGGTATGCACTATGCAGCGCCGCGCATCGAGCGGCGCCAACTGGCCGACGAGTGGGCCGATGCGTTGGGCAAGCGCTTGCATCGGCGCGTAAAGGATCACTTTGGCGCGCACCGCGTAGGCCGACGTGGAAATCGAACGCGCGACGTATGCAGCGAGATCACCCTTGTCCGGCCCGATCCGCGGCTCGAAACGTGGCCCGGTCGAAACCGGCGGGACAACCCGGTCGATGCGGAACGTGCGCCAGTCCGCCCGGCCGCGGTCCCAGGCGACGAGGTACCAGCGTGATTCCGCGTTGACAAGGCCTTGAGGCTCGACCGTGCGCTGGCTCACCTTGGCTTGGCCATCCGTGTAGCGAAATTGCAATTCCTCGCGGTCTGCACATGCGCCGGCAAGCGCGGCCAGCACGGCTGGATCCACTTTGGGGCCTGCTTGGGCCAACTTCTGGATAGATGCGAAGAACGTCCTTGCCTTGCGGTTATGCCTTGGAGGCATCAAATGTTCGAGCTTGACGAGGGCGGAGAGTGCCGACTCTTCAACTCCCTGCACGCCGCTGGCGGCAAGCGTCCGCAGCGCCAGCGAGACAGCGAGCGCTTCGTCTTCCTCGAAAAGCAACGGCGGCAAGGTTGTCCCCGCCTCCAGGCAATAACCCCCATCGGGCCCCGGCGTCGCGCTGATCCGGTAGCCCAGACCCCGCAAGTGGTCGACGTCGCGTCGCACGGTCCGTTCAGTGACGCCAAGGCGCTCGGCCAGCACGGCACCATGCCACGACTGGGAGCTCCTGAGCATGCCCAGCAGACGCAGCAACCTTGGGGAGTTTTGCAACATTCGGCGTCGGCCTCTGTAGATGCGGACAACCTTTGTCCGCAATGTTACGTAGATTAGCAGTAACAGCAGGCCAGTCCGATTTCATGCGTGCCAGGAAAAGCAGCGGTAGTAAGCGAACGCAGAGGTATCGGATGTCTTGTTAGTAGGAGTGCGAATAGTTATTTCAGCTTTCACTGAGGAAACTGTCATGAACATCGATTATCCGAGCAGCGTTTCCAGGGAAACCCGTCTCCATCGTGTGCCGGCACTGCCTTTTCCCGGTGGAAGAGAGGTCAACCCCCAGCGTATTGCCGACTGGTTCGCGAGCGGCGCGCGTGCGGCGAGCCGGCAGCCTGTGCTGTGGCTGAGCGTGTTGCTGTTGTGCGCCGATTTCGCGACCCTGCTGGGGTTCCTGCCGTTGTTGCGACCGCTCGCGCTGTTGCTGGCGCCGCTCGTGGTGGGCGGGCTGATGTTCGTGCAGGACGGCGCCGGCAAGGGCCAGCCGGTGTCGCTGCAAGAGACGTTCGCGGCGCTGGCGCAGCGCAGCAATGCGCTGTGCGTGATCGGGCTGTACGGCGCGGCGATTGTCGTCATCGGCTATGTGGTCCTGCTGGCGACGTTCCATGTCTCGCTGAACGCCTCGGTCACGGCAAGCGGCGTGCATAACGTGTCGATCAGCTACGGCGGCGACCACGGCGTGCGCGGCGTGCTCGAATCGTTGCTCGGCATGTCGATCTTCGCGGTTGCGATGGCTTCAGTTTGCTTCGCGCCGGCGCTTGTGGTGCTGCACGACATGACGCCGCACGATGCGATGATGGCGAGCCTGAGCGGTGCCGCGCGCAACTGGCCAGTGATGATGACGTACTTCGCAGCGCTGACGGTAGCTGCGCTGTTTGCCGCCATAGTTCCGCTGACGCTGCGTGCCCTGGTGCTGAACCCGCTGTTGACGGCCGTGCCGCTGCTGTCGATCTACGGCGCTTACCGTGACGTGTTCGTGGATCGTTGAGCGGTTGCGGACCCGATCACCGGCGCCGCGGTGCTCAGTTCACGCGTAGCCACACCCCCGTATTGCCGGGCAATTGACCCGTTGCGCTCAACTGCTCGTTCAACGGTTCGCTAGCGACGAGCAGCGTTCCTGCAGGAAGCGTAACGGGTTTCATGCCCAGATTGATCACCACGCGCAACTGGCCGTTGTCGAAGCTCAGAACTTCTGGGGTGCCGGCAGCGTGCCAGTGCAACTGTCCGGCACCGAGCCTATAGTCGTGTCGCAGGTGTAGAAGCCGCCGGTACAGTTCCAGGGTCGAGCCGCTCACGCCGTCCTGACGATCCGCCGCATAGCGCGCGAAATTGTCCGGTTGCGGCAGCCAGCTTTTCTCGCTCGGGCCGAAGCCCAAGGAGGGCGCATCGGCCTTCCAGGGCAGTGGCACACGGCAGCCGTCGCGGCCGATTTCAGCGCCATGCGTGCGGAAAAACGCCGGATCCTGACGATAGCGTGCCTCCAGCGTGGTGTGCTCCGGCAAGCCCAGTTCTTCGCCCTGGTAGAGGTAAGCCGACCCCGGCAGCGCGAGCGTGAGCAAGGCGGCCGCACGGGCGCGGCGCAGCCCCAGGGCTTCGTTGGGCTGCTCGCCGTGCGCGTCGATGCCTTTCGGGCGGGCGCCTGGCTTGCGCAGGCCATAGCGCGACGTATGGCGCACGGAGTCGTGGTTGGACATGACCCAGGTCGTGGGGGCGCCGACCGCAGCCGAGGCGGCCAGCGAGCTGTCGATCACCGCACGCAGTTCAGCGGCGTCCCAGTGTGCGAGCAGATAGTCGAAATTGAACGCCTGCTGCATTTCGTCGGGACGAATGTAGCGGGCGAGCCGCGACTGCGGCGCAATCCAGGCTTCGGCCACCATCATCCGCTCGCCGGGGTAGGCGTCCAGCACGCGGCGCCAGCTCCGGTAGATCTCATGTACGCCGTCCTGGTCCCACATCGGTCCCGCGTTGCCGCCGCTGTCCTCCGCGCCCTCCATCATCGCGGCTTGACCGTTCCAGTCCGGCAACCCCGGCGCCTTGACGAGACCGTGCGCCACGTCGACACGAAAACCATCCACACCGCGCTCCAGCCAGAAGCGCAGCACGTCCTCGAATTCCGCGCGGACCTCGGGGTGATCCCAGTTCAGGTCCGGCTGCTTGCGGTCGAACAGATGCAGATACCACTGCGGGTCTCCCGGCGCTCGCGACCAGGCGTTGCCGCCGAACACGCTTTGCCAGTTGTTGGGCGGCAGTTCGCCGCGCGCGCCCTTGCCGTCGCGAAACAGGTAGCGCGCCCGTTCCGCGCTGCCGGGCGGCGACTTCAGCGCCGCCTGGAACCACGCGTGTTCGTCGGAGGTGTGATTGGGCACCAGGTCGACGATGATCTTCATGCCTAGCGCGTGGGCCCCGTGCAGCATGCGGTCGAAGTCGTCCAGCGTGCCGAATAGCGGATCGACGACGCGGTAGTCGGCCACGTCGTAGCCGGCGTCGGCCTGGGGGGAGCGATAGAACGGGGAGAGCCAGATTGCGTCGATGCCAAGGCGCGCCAGGTACGGCAGCTTCGCGGCGATGCCGGGTAGATCGCCGATACCGTCACCGTCCGAGTCGGCGAAAGAGCGTGGATAGATTTGATAGATCACAGCGCTGCGCCACCACTCGAGGCCGGCTTGGGCATCAGTGGCGGCATATTCTCTCGTGCGCACATTCATGTTGTTTACCTCTTGTAAGTCTGCCCGGACGGGGCGTTGACTTCCGCCCCGGATCGGCAGGAGGACAAGGCGCCAGGTGGGCAACGGCATTGCGATGCCGCAACCGCCAACGGTGAACCCCGACGAGGAGCCGGCATGCAGCGGATGCAGGCCGGCGCGCAACCCTGATTATGAGGCCGGGTTGGCCGATGTCGCGTGATTGGTTAACTCACGAAATTCGCGAAGGCGGGATTCTCGCGGGCTTCCTTGGCCCAGCTCGGCGCGGTCCGAAGGCGGCGGGGGATACGAGGTCTTCTCGTCGTCGGCGGTCGTGCCGTTCGGGGAAGATCCTGATCACGGGTGCAGTGCCACTGCCAATGTCTTGTGTGTGGTGTCCTGGGTCCAGGTCCCGGTTACGTTGCCGTCAGCCTGACGCTTCAACACGAAGTGTGCGTCCGGCCCGTGTTCAGGAGACTCGCGCAAGCGCACCGTGCCGTCCGCTTCCGCTGCGCCGGTCAACTCGATGTACCTGGCGAACTTGTCGTAGAAGTAGCCGTTGCTCGCCGGCGTTCCGTAGACCAGGGTAATCGGATAGTGGCCGTCCAGCGTGCCGTGCAGGATTCCCCACGATGGATCGGGGTGTGGATTCACGCAATCGGTACGCTGGTCGATCAGCAGACAACGTCCGTAATCGCTCAGAAGACTAGCCAGCGCCTGCAAACGATAGGTCGTGACGATCGGCCCGTAATCTTCTGTTGTCGCCTGGTCGTAGTGCGACAGTGCGCAATCGCGGCTTAGCGAGAGCGTGTCCCTGGTGAGCGAGAAGTCGGTGGCTCTCAGGTTTTCCGTGACCAGATCGGAGCGGCATGCGCTAAAGATTCGATGTATGTCGGTGTTTTGATCGGCATCGGATGGCGGATTCGCCGGCTTCGCAGCGAGTTTGGCCAGGTAGCCGTCCACCGCTTTCAGGCGTGTTGTGCGAACCTGCTGCGCGAACTTCGCGAGACCTTGGGGGCTGAACAGATCCGTCAAGGTGAGCGGATTGCCGGACTGGGCGTCGAAGTTATATTGGACATCGAACATGTTGACCGACGCGGAATCGTACTCGCCATTGATGGACAGCGATAAGTAGCTACGCGTATTGGCGTTCACCGAGTAGTCGAGCGACGAGATGCCCGGCGGCGAGTCGCCTTTCATCTCGATGTCTTCGAAGGGACTCTTCTGGTAACGCCCCGGCAGCTTTTGCAGTTGAGATACCTGCAGCCATGTGTTGATGCGTTGGTCGGCTTGCTCGCTGCCGCCGGTGACAAGCGGGAATTTGAGCGAGGTATCGTCGTCGCTTTTGGCATGCGGCGTGGCGAGAGGCACGACGTGTAATTGAGCGAAGGCGCCAAGTGGCAGCGCTAATGCGCAGAGGACTGCGGCTGTGCGCAGCCGCTCGAAGATCGCGCGCCGGAGGCATCCCGGCATGGTGCGGGAAACGGTTGTGATGGTTGGGAGCGCGAACACCGTACGGATGCTTTTGCTGGATAGCCGATTCGTTAAATGTTTCAGCATTCGCAGCTCCTCACGGTTTTCTGCGGGCCGTGGCTAAGGTCGATTCGTGGATGGAATACCGGTGTGCCATGCCATCTGTCGCGCGGAGCGATTTTGCTTTCTGCTGCGGATCGACTTCGGCTTGCGCGGTTTCGATTCTGGCACGTTGCTGCGAGGAAATCAGGGGCTTACTGCTGGAAGGAAATCTCGGCAAGTCAATGGAAGCCTGCTCCATAGAAAAAGGGCTCTGGTTGTTTGAAACCAGAACCCTTTCTAACTTACCGGTCGAGGAACGACTTCAGTCGATCCGCACGGCTAGGATGCATCAGCTTGCGCATCGCCTTGCTTTCGATCTGGCGAATCCGTTCGCGGGTGACGTCGAATTGCTTGCCGACTTCTTCGAGCGTATGGTCCGACTTCGTGTCGATGCCATAGCGCATGCGCAGTACCTTCGCTTCGCGTGGTGACAGCGAATCGAGCGCGTCGTCGATGGCGATCCGCAGGTCGGCCTGCACCGCAGCTTCCGCCGGCGACGTGGCCGAGGAGTCTTCGATCATGTCGCCCAGCGTGGCGTCGCCGTCTTCGCCCATCGGCGTTTCCATCGAAACCGGCTGGCGAGCGATCTTCAGGATGCTGCGAACCTTCTCTTCAGACAGATCCATGCGTTCGGCCAGCACGGACGGATGAGCTTCCTGGCCGGTCTGCTGCAGGATTTCGCGCGAAATGCGGTTCAGCTTGTTGATCGTCTCGATCATGTGCACCGGCACGCGAATCGTACGGGCCTGATCCGCCAGCGAACGCGTCACGGCCTGGCGTACCCACCACGTCGCATAGGTGGAGAACTTCCAGCCGCGGCGATATTCGAACTTGTCGACCGCTTTCATCAGGCCGATATTGCCTTCCTGAATCAGATCCAGGAACTGCATGCCGCGGTTGACGTATTTCTTCGCGATCGAGATCACGAGACGCAGATTCGCCTCGATCATTTCGCCCTTCGCCTTGCGCATCTTCGCTTCGGCGGCGACCATCTTGCGGTTGATTTCCTTCAACTGCTTCAGCGGCAGCGCAACAGTCGCTTCGATGGCGATCAGCTTTTGCTGCTCAGCCTGGATCGCCGGCAGGTTACGCTCCAGCGCGGCGCCGAATTCCTTCGACGTCGCCGCCATGCGCATGGTCCAGCCGAGGTCGGTTTCATGGCCCGGGAACGACTCGATGAACAGATCGCGCGGCATGCTGCTCTTTTCCAGCACGATTTGCTGCAAGCGCCGCTCGATCGCGCGAACCTGCGTGACCTGATGGTGCACGTCGCCGCAGAGGCGGTCGATCGTGCGTGCGGTGAAGCGCAGTGCCGCGAGTTCTTGCTGGATGTCCTGGCGTGCGCGCAGATGCGCTTCCGAGGAGCTGGCGTCGTTTGCGTGAAGCGAGCTGACTTCTTCGAAGCGGGTACGCACGCGAGCGAAAATCTCGAGGCAGTCGGCCGTCAGCTTTTTCAGGCGCGCTTCGTCCACAGCGCTCGAGTCCGCGGCGATGTCGTCGTCGCCGTCGGCATCGTCGTCGGCAGCTTCGGCGTCGAGATCCGCTGCGGCGTCGACGCTGTCGTCGGCAACTTCTTCCGAAGCCGTATTTTCGTTCAGGCCATCGACGAGTTCGTCGATGCGCAGCTCACCGGCCGCGACCTGATCCGCGCTGGCCAGAATGGCCGACACGGCGGACGGGCATGCTGCAATCGCCTGAACCATCTCATGCAGACCATCTTCGATGCGCTTGGCAATCGCGATTTCGCCGGCACGGGTCAGCAGTTCCGTTGCACCCATTTCGCGCATATACATGCGCACGGGGTCGGTGGTGCGGCCAAACTCGGAGTCGACCGTCGACAGCGCGACTTCGGCTTCTTCGTCGGCCTGGTCGTCGGAGACGACCGGCGAGTTGGCGTTCAGCAGCAGCGCTTCGGCATCGGGAGCCGTCTCGTAGACAGCCACACCCATGTCGTTGAAGGTCGCGACGATGGTTTCCATCGCTGCGGTTTGCGCGAAATTGTCGGGCAGGTGATCGTTGATCTGCGCGTGCGTGAGGTAGCCGCGTTCTTTGCCCAACTGGATCAGCGCGCGCATTTGGCGTTGCTGTTCTTCGACTTGCTGCGACGTTTCGGCAGCAACCGGGATCGCTTTACCCGCGCCCTTACCTTTGGCAGTTCGCCCGGCAGGGGCCTTGATTGAGTATCCGGCGTTGTCTCCGGAATCATCCCGATCGAAAGGGTTCAATGTCTTCTCCTCGAAGGCTTCGCTATGAGGCGCAAGACGCGTCGCTCAGGCGTTTCGGCTAGGCCGCAACATCACCTGAGTGATACATGCGGCTGGTTTGTCTATGCTCGCAAAGAGCGAAAAGATTGGCCCGCTCGAAGCGGGCCCATAGAGGCGCGCGAAATTCGCGCGGCCAGCGATTATATACGAACTTGAGGGCGAACTCTCCTCAACTGCGAGATATATGTTGAGGAAAGGTCAAGTGGTGCACGCCCTAGGGGCAGATCGTCCACGATGATGCATTCCTGCCCGGCGCGCCGTCCTCTCTGTTGCTCCTCTATAGCTCCTCTATATGTAGGGGCGACTTTGGTGCACGCAAGGTGTCGCCGGGAGGTGCGTAAGGAATCCGGCATGCTTGCGGCAACGATCGCCGCGTCTCGTGAAGGGGCGCTGCATCCCTTCCTCTTCCTCTCATAGATATGAGAAGAGGTACACGCGACCTTCGTCTTCATCAACGCAGTGAGCGTCACGAGCGTTGACTTCTACATGCTCGCAAACTTTTTTCACGAATGCGCTTGACGTGTCTGAGGCGGCATCGCATAATTCGCCTCCCGTTTGATGACGGACGCGAAGAAAGCAGAGCTTCCGAGCGAGAGT
>NZ_JBWQQI010000036.1:0-68916 GCF_056619545.1 Paraburkholderia sp. SSBN10T | reverse complement strand
GCTTATAAGTGAGAGCGGTTGGGTTTTGAGCGGTCAAGGAGTGCTTGACATTGTAGTGCTCTTCCCCCATAATCATCAGTTCTCTGCGGAGGGGTGCCCGAGTGGCTAAAGGGGGCAGACTGTAAATCTGTTGGCTTACGCCTACGTTGGTTCGAATCCAACCTCCTCCACCAGAATGCATGCTGAAGTAGTTGTTGGGAATCGAAAAGATCCTTGCGGGTGTAGCTCAATGGTAGAGCAGAAGCCTTCCAAGCTTACGACGAGGGTTCGATTCCCTTCACCCGCTCCAGTAACGAAGATGTAGTGCCCATGTGGCTCAGTGGTAGAGCACTCCCTTGGTAAGGGAGAGGTCGGCAGTTCGATCCTGCCCATGGGCACCAGAAGTACTCAGTGATTGTTTGCGCGCCGCGCAACGTACGGATAATCCTCTTAGGAGTCGAAAATGGCCAAGGGTAAGTTTGAGCGGACCAAGCCGCACGTGAACGTCGGCACGATCGGTCACGTTGACCACGGCAAGACCACGCTGACGGCAGCGATCACGACGGTGCTGACCGCAAAGTTCGGCGGCGAAGCGAAGGCGTACGACCAGATCGACGCAGCGCCGGAAGAAAAGGCACGCGGCATCACGATCAACACCGCGCACGTCGAGTACGAAACGGCGAACCGCCACTACGCGCACGTTGACTGCCCGGGCCACGCTGACTATGTGAAGAACATGATCACGGGCGCGGCACAGATGGACGGCGCAATCCTGGTGTGCTCGGCAGCAGACGGCCCGATGCCGCAAACGCGTGAGCACATCCTGCTGGCGCGTCAGGTCGGCGTGCCGTACATCATCGTGTTCCTGAACAAGTGCGACATGGTGGACGACGCTGAGCTGCTGGAGCTGGTCGAGATGGAAGTTCGCGAACTTCTGTCGAAGTACGACTTCCCGGGCGACGACACGCCGATCATCAAGGGTTCGGCCAAGCTGGCGCTGGAAGGCGACAAGGGCGAACTGGGTGAAGTGGCGATCATGAACCTGGCCGACGCGCTGGACACGTACATCCCGACGCCGGAGCGTGCAGTTGACGGCGCGTTCCTGATGCCGGTGGAAGACGTGTTCTCGATCTCGGGTCGTGGCACGGTGGTGACGGGCCGCGTTGAGCGTGGCGTGGTCAAGGTCGGCGAAGAAATCGAAATCGTCGGTATCAAGCCGACGGTGAAGACGACGTGCACGGGCGTGGAAATGTTCCGCAAGCTGCTCGACCAGGGTCAGGCAGGCGACAACGTGGGTATCCTGCTGCGCGGCACGAAGCGTGAAGACGTGGAGCGTGGCCAGGTTCTGGCCAAGCCGGGTTCGATCAACCCGCACACGCACTTCACGGCAGAAGTGTACGTGCTGAGCAAGGACGAAGGCGGTCGCCACACGCCGTTCTTCAACAACTATCGTCCGCAGTTCTACTTCCGTACGACGGACGTGACGGGCTCGATCGAGCTGCCGAAGGACAAGGAAATGGTCATGCCGGGCGACAACGTGTCGATCACGGTGAAGCTGATCAACCCGATCGCGATGGAAGAAGGTCTGCGCTTCGCCATCCGTGAAGGTGGCCGTACCGTCGGCGCAGGTGTCGTCGCCAAGATCCTCGAGTAAGCCAGCCAGTACTCGTTGATTAGAAGTTTCGGGGTTGGCGGTGTCGTCAACCCCAAAATGGTTTAGGGGTATAGCTCAACTGGCAGAGCGTCGGTCTCCAAAACCGAAGGTTGGGGGTTCGATTCCCTCTGCCCCTGCCAACTCTCGCGCCGTATGTGGCGCTCGTTAAGGTGTTATGGCGAATCCTTCCGTCGAAACTGTAAATACTTCCGGCGACAAGCTAATGCTAGCCGCGGGCGTATTGTTGGTCTTGGCCGGGTTCGTGGGGTTCTTCTGGCTCGGTAGCCAGGAATGGTACGTCCGCGGAGCCGCCTTGGCTGTTGGCGTTATCGCGGGTGTTGCAGTCGGACTTCTCTCCGCGCCCGGTAAGGGTTTCATCGCATTCGCCAAGGACTCGTACAAGGAAGTCCGCAAGGTTGTCTGGCCGACTCGTAAAGAGGCGACGCAAACAACTCTCGTGGTGTTCGCATTTGTGTTCATCATGGCGGTGTTTCTGTGGATTTGCGACAAATCCATCGAATGGGCGATTTTCTCGGCGATTCTGGGTTGGAAATGATATGAGCGATACTCCGGCATCCCCGAGTGGAAAACGTTGGTATGTGGTGCACGCCTACTCCGGCATGGAGAAGAGCGTGCAACGTGCGCTTCAGGAGCGCATTGAACGTGCAGGCATGCAAGACCAGTTTGGCCAGATCCTTGTGCCGACTGAAGAAGTGGTAGAAGTCAAAGGCGGTCACAAGTCGGTGACCGAGCGTCGTTTCTTCCCGGGCTATGTGCTCGTCGAGATGGAAATGACCGACGAAACGTGGCACCTCGTGAAGAACACGGCAAAGGTGACCGGTTTTGTGGGCGGTGCACGCAATCGTCCGAGCCCGATTTCCCCGCGGGAAGTCGAGAAGATCATGTCGCAGATGCAGGAAGGCGTTGAGAAGCCGCGCCCCAAGACCCTGTTCGAAGTCGGCGAAATGGTTCGCGTCAAGGACGGCCCGTTCACAGATTTCAACGGCAGCGTCGAAGAAGTGAACTACGAAAAGTCGCGCGTCCGAGTGTCGGTCACCATTTTCGGCCGCGCAACGCCGGTCGAGTTGGAATTCGGTCAGGTCGAAAAGTTGTAATCAGGATTCTACGGAGCGCGCCTAACGGCGCGCTCCGTATTTCGCGCTTACGGTCCGCGTAATGGCCGTTGAGGAGCGTCAGTAGTCAGCTTTTTCGGCGAACGCGCGCTACTACTCACTGAACGTTCGCACGCAGCAGTGCGGCGTTCCAACGAGGTTTTCAACATGGCAAAGAAAATCATCGGCTTTATCAAGCTGCAGATTCCTGCAGGTAAAGCCAACCCGTCGCCGCCGGTTGGTCCGGCACTGGGCCAGCGCGGCCTGAACATCATGGAGTTCTGCAAGGCGTTCAACGCGCAGACCCAAGCAATGGAACCGGGTCTGCCGATTCCGGTCGTGATCACCGCGTTCGCCGACAAGAGCTTCACGTTTGTTCTGAAGACGCCGCCGGCTACGGTTCTGATCAAGAAGGCAGCGAAGATCGACAAGGGTTCGGCAAAGCCGCACACCGACAAGGTCGGCAAGATCACGCGAGCTCAAGCTGAAGACATCGCCAAGGCCAAGATGCCCGATCTGACGGCAGCTGACCTGGATGCAGCGGTCCGTACCATCGCTGGTAGCGCCCGCTCGATGGGCATCACCGTGGAGGGCGTGTAAATGGCTAAGCTTTCGAAGCGTCTGCAAGCATTTGCAAACAAGGTTGATCGCCAGAAGCTGTACGCGATCGACGAAGCGCTGTCGCTCGTGAAAGAGTGCGCAAGCGCGAAGTTCGACGAGTCGATCGACGTTGCTGTGCAACTCGGCATCGACGCGAAGAAGTCGGATCAAGTGGTTCGTGGCTCGGTCGTTCTACCTGCAGGTACCGGTAAGTCGGTCCGTGTGGCTGTGTTCGCCCAGGGCGAAAAGGCTGAGCAGGCTCGTGCAGCTGGCGCCGAAATCGTCGGTATGGAAGACCTAGCTGAACAAGTCAAGGCCGGCAACCTGAACTTCGACATCGTGATCGCTTCGCCGGACACGATGCGCGTTGTCGGTACGCTCGGTCAGATCCTCGGCCCGCGCGGCCTGATGCCGAACCCGAAGGTCGGTACCGTGACGCCGGACGTCGCGACGGCTGTGAAGAACGCCAAGGCTGGTCAGGTGCAATTCCGTGTCGACAAGGCCGGTATCATCCACGCTACGATCGGCCGTGCTTCGTTCGAGCCGGCGGCTCTGCGCAGCAACCTGAGTGCTCTGGTCGAAGCGCTGCAAAAGGCGAAGCCGGCAACGAGCAAGGGTGTGTACCTGCGTAAGGTTGCGCTGTCGAGCACGATGGGCGTGGGTGTTCGCGTCGATCAAGCAACGATCGCTGCACAGTAAGAAAATTTACCGCCTCGATGTGAGTCGGGGTGGTTTTAAGGGCTTTGGGCGGCCGCAAGATGGCAGTTCGCATCGAGCGGCCGGTTGTCAAAGACCGTTGGCGGGAAAGCAGCAGGTAGGCCGACCCTTAATGTAAAGCCAACGCAGATGGCGAACCCGAAAAGGTTTTGTAGTGATGAAACCGCCTGTTGTCCGCAGCAATGGGGACAACAGGCGGTCGAAATACTCCTGACTGGTCGGACGCCGTTATTGAACGCGGTACACAAGGCGCACGCCGCGTGTATCGAATCTGGAGGTTAACCGTGCCACTCAACAAAGAAAGCAAGCAGGCCGTCGTCGCTGAGGTTGCCGCGCAAGTCGCGAAAGCCCAGACCGTGGTTCTGGCTGAGTATCGTGGAATCGCGGTTGGCGATCTGACCAAGCTGCGCGCGAAAGCGCGTGAGCAACAGGTGTACCTGCGCGTGTTGAAGAACACGCTGGCGCGTCGCGCTGTCGAAGGTACGCCGTTTGCTCCGCTGGCAGAGCAGATGACTGGCCCCCTGATCTACGGCATCTCGGAAGATGCAATTGCTGCTGCTAAGGTCGTCAATGACTTCAGCAAGAGCAATGACAAGTTGGTCATCAAGGCTGGTTCCTACGAAGGCAACGTGATGGACAAGGCAGGCGTGCAAGCGCTGGCCAACATCCCGAGCCGCGAGGAGCTGCTCTCCAAGCTGTTGTTCGTTATGCAAGCACCTGTTTCTGGCTTTGCGCGCGCTCTGGCCGCGCTGGCAGAAAAGAAACAAGGCGAAGCAGCTTAACGATCCGCAGCCGAGCGTAATTGATCGCTGACTGTATCCGAATTCAATTTAGGAGTATTTCAAATGGCAATCGCAAAAGAAGACATCCTCGAAGCCGTAGGCTCGATGTCGGTTCTGGAACTGAACGAGCTGGTTAAGGCGTTCGAAGAAAAGTTTGGCGTGTCGGCAGCTGCTGTTGCAGTGGCAGGCCCGGCAGGTGCAGGCGGCGGCGCTGCTGCAGCTGAAGAGCAAACCGAATTCACCGTCAACCTGGTTGAAGTTGGCGCGAACAAGGTTTCCGTGATTAAGGCTGTTCGCGAACTGACGGGTCTCGGCCTGAAGGAAGCGAAGG
Organism: Paraburkholderia sp. SSBN10T; assembly: GCF_056619545.1. NCBI lineage: Bacteria > Pseudomonadati > Pseudomonadota > Betaproteobacteria > Burkholderiales > Burkholderiaceae > Paraburkholderia > Paraburkholderia sp. SSBN10T. Next base: position 63,741 of record NZ_JBWQQI010000036.1, on the reverse strand, counting down.
ACCTGGTCGACGGTGCACCGAAGCCTGTCAAGGAAGCGGTACCGAAGGCTGCAGCTGAAGAAGCCAAGAAGAAGCTGGAAGAAGCCGGCGCGAAGGCTGAAATCAAGTAAGTTTCAGCGCGCTGTGCGAAGGCTGGCGGTTTTCCACCGCCGGCCTTTTTGTGCTTTGTGGGGACTACGTTTTTGCAGGCCTGTTTCAGCAAGAACGTAACCCTAGAAGCCAAAGAAAACCGCCTTTCGGCAACATTGACCGGCGATTCTCTTTGTCTTCTGAAGCGACTGCAGAAGGCAAGTTTGGTCGGGTAGCGGGCAACACAGGCATCCGCTGCCGTCAGCCAGCGGTTGGTAGCGGCCAACCACCAAGCTTCTAGGCTCGTTCAAGCCATCGGACGGCCATCGGGTCTCAGTCGGTGAACACTCGGGTTGTCTCATCAAGGTATCCTGCCTCGACAACAATGCCCGCCGTGATTCGGAGATCGTATGCAATATTCCTTCACCGAGAAGAAGCGTATTCGCAAGAGTTTCGCGAAGCGCCCCATCGTTCACCAAGTACCTTTCCTGCTGGCTACCCAGCTTGAATCATTCAGCACTTTCCTGCAAGCCGACACGTCTTCGACGCAACGCAAGCCGGAAGGCCTGCAAGCGGCGTTTACGTCCGTTTTCCCTATTGTTTCTCACAACGGCTTCGCTCGTCTAGAGTTCGTCAGCTACATGCTGTCGCCGCCGGCATTCAACATCAAGGAATGTCAGCAGCGCGGCTTGACGTACTGCTCTGCACTGCGCGCGAAGGTACGCCTCGTGCTGCTCGACAAGGAATCGCCGAGCAAGCCGGTCGTCAAGGAAGTGAAGGAGCAGGAAGTGTACATGGGCGAAATTCCGCTCATGACGCCGACCGGTTCGTTCGTCATCAACGGCACGGAACGTGTGATCGTTTCGCAGTTGCACCGTTCGCCGGGCGTGTTCTTCGAACACGACAAGGGCAAGACGCATAGCTCGGGCAAGCTGCTGTTCTCGGCACGTATCATTCCTTACCGTGGTTCGTGGCTCGACTTCGAATTCGATCCGAAGGACGTGCTGTATTTCCGCGTCGACCGCCGCCGCAAGATGCCGGTCACGATCCTGCTGAAGGCCATCGGCCTCACGCCGGAACAGATCCTCGCGAACTTCTTCGTGTTCGACAATTTCACGCTGATGCCGGAAGGCGCGCAGATGGAATTCGTGCCGGAGCGTCTGCGTGGTGAAGTCGCGCGTTTCGACATCACGGACCGTGACGGTAACGTGATCGTCCAGAAGGACAAGCGGATCAACGCCAAGCACATTCGCGACCTCGAAAACGCGAAGACGAAGTTCATCTCGGTCCCTGAAGACTATCTGCTCGGCCGCGTGCTGGCGAAGAACGTCGTTGACGGCGACACTGGTGAAGTCATCGCTAATGCGAATGACGAAATCACCGAAACCGTCCTCGAAAAGCTGCGCGAAGCGAAGATCAAGGATATCCAGACGCTCTACACGAACGATCTGGATCAAGGTCCGTACATCTCGTCGACGCTGCGTATCGACGAAACCGCCGACAAGATGGCCGCTCGCATCGCGATCTACCGCATGATGCGTCCGGGCGAACCGCCGACCGAAGAAGCGGTCGAGGCGCTGTTCAACCGTCTGTTCTACAGCGAAGACGCATACGACTTGTCCAAGGTGGGTCGTATGAAGTTCAACCGCCGTGTCGGCCGCGACGAAATCGTCGGCCCGATGACGCTGCAAGACGACGACATCCTCGCCACGATCAAGATCCTGGTCGAGTTGCGTAACGGCAAGGGCGAAGTGGACGATATCGACCACTTGGGCAATCGTCGCGTGCGTTGCGTCGGCGAACTGGCGGAGAACCAGTTCCGCGCCGGTCTCGTGCGTGTGGAGCGTGCTGTCAAGGAGCGTCTGGGTCAGGCTGAAAGCGAAAACCTGATGCCGCACGACCTGATCAACTCGAAGCCGATTTCGTCGGCAATTCGCGAGTTCTTCGGTTCGTCGCAGCTGTCGCAGTTTATGGACCAGACCAACCCGCTGTCGGAAATCACCCACAAGCGCCGTGTTTCGGCACTTGGCCCGGGCGGTCTGACGCGTGAGCGCGCCGGCTTCGAAGTCCGCGACGTGCACCCGACCCACTACGGCCGTGTGTGCCCGATTGAAACGCCGGAAGGTCCGAACATCGGCCTGATCAACTCGCTCGCACTGTACGCGCACCTGAATGAATACGGCTTCCTGGAAACGCCGTATCGCAAGGTCGTGGACAGCAAGGTGACGGATCAGATCGACTATCTGTCGGCGATCGAAGAAGGCCGTTACGTGATCGCTCAGGCGAACGCGGCGGTGGCTGCTGATGGCTCGCTGACCGACGAACTGGTGTCGTCGCGTGAAGCTGGCGAAACGCTGATGGTCACGCCGGACCGCATCCAGTACATGGACGTGGCGCCGTCGCAGATCGTCTCGGTGGCAGCTTCGCTGATTCCGTTCCTCGAGCACGATGACGCGAACCGCGCCTTGATGGGTTCGAACATGCAGCGTCAGGCTGTGCCGTGTCTGCGTCCTGAAAAGGCTGTGGTCGGTACCGGTATCGAGCGCACGGTGGCGGTCGACTCGGGTACGACGGTTCAGGCATTCCGCGGCGGCGTGGTCGACTACGTCGACGCAGGCCGTATGGTGATCCGCGTGAACGACGATGAAGCCGCTGCTGGCGACGTCGGCGTGGACATCTACAACCTGATCAAGTACACGCGCTCGAACCAGAACACGAACATCAACCAGCGCCCGATCGTGAAGGTCGGCGACATCGTGTCGCGCGGCGACGTGCTGGCTGACGGTGCATCGACCGACCTCGGCGAACTGGCTCTCGGCCAGAACATGCTGGTCGCGTTCATGCCGTGGAACGGCTACAACTTCGAAGACTCGATCTTGATCTCGGAGAAGGTGGTTGCTGACGACCGCTATACCTCGATCCACATCGAAGAACTGAACGTCGTGGCTCGCGACACGAAGCTCGGACCGGAAGAAATCACGCGTGACATCTCGAACCTGGCTGAAGTGCAACTCGGCCGTCTCGATGAGTCGGGCATCGTCTACATCGGCGCAGAAGTCGAAGCGGGCGACGTGCTGGTCGGTAAGGTGACGCCGAAGGGCGAAACCCAACTGACGCCGGAAGAAAAGCTGCTGCGCGCGATCTTCGGTGAAAAGGCTTCGGACGTGAAGGATACGTCGCTGCGCGTGCCGTCGGGCATGAGCGGCACGGTCATCGACGTGCAGGTGTTCACGCGTGAAGGCATCCAGCGCGACAAGCGCGCCCAGCAGATCATCGACGATGAACTGAAGCGCTATCGCCTCGACCTGAACGACCAGCTGCGTATCGTGGAAGGCGACGCGTTCCAGCGTCTCGCACGGATGCTGGACGGCAAGGTTGCCAACGGTGGCCCGAAGAAGCTCGCCAAGGGTACGAAGATCGATCAGGCTTACCTGCAAGATCTGGATCACTACCACTGGTTCGACATCCGCCTCGCGGACGAAGAAGCAGCGGCGCAGCTCGAAGCCATCAAGGACTCGATCGAACAGAAGCGTCACCAGTTCGACCTGGCGTTCGAAGAAAAGCGCAAGAAGCTCACCCAGGGCGACGAACTGCCGCCGGGCGTGCTGAAGATGGTCAAGGTGTATCTGGCAGTCAAGCGTCGCCTGCAGCCTGGTGACAAGATGGCCGGCCGTCACGGTAACAAGGGTGTGGTGTCGAAGATCGTGCCGATCGAAGACATGCCGTATATGGCCGACGGCCGTCCGGCTGACGTCGTGCTGAATCCGCTCGGCGTGCCGTCCCGGATGAACGTGGGTCAGGTTCTCGAAGTGCATCTGGGTTGGGCAGCGAAGGGTCTGGGCTGGCGTATCGGCGAAATGCTGCAGCGTCAGGCGAAGATCGCTGAACTGCGCGAATTCCTGACCAAGATCTACAACGAGTCGGGCCGCGCCGAAGAGCTGGACAGCTTCACCGACGACGAAATCGTCGAACTGGCGAAGAATCTGCGCGAAGGCGTTCCGTTTGCCACGCCGGTGTTCGACGGTGCGACGGAAGAAGAAATGTCGCGCGCGCTGGATCTGGCGTTCCCGGACGACATCGCGAAGAACCTCGGCATGACGCCGTCGAAGAACCAGGTGCGTCTGTACGACGGCCGCACGGGCGAGATGTTCGAACGGACGGTGACGGTCGGCTACATGCACTACCTGAAGCTGCACCACTTGGTCGACGACAAGATGCACGCGCGTTCTACGGGCCCGTACTCGCTCGTGACGCAGCAGCCGTTGGGCGGTAAGGCGCAGTTCGGTGGCCAGCGTTTCGGTGAAATGGAAGTGTGGGCGCTCGAAGCGTACGGCGCATCGTACGTGCTGCAGGAAATGCTGACGGTGAAGTCGGACGACGTGACTGGCCGGACCAAGGTTTATGAGAACCTGGTCAAGGGCGATCACGTGATCGATGCAGGCATGCCGGAATCCTTCAACGTGCTGGTGAAGGAAATCCGCTCGCTCGGTATCGACATCGACCTCGACCGCAACTAATCGGACTACGGAGAGAAGGCAATGAAAGCTCTGCTCGATCTATTCAAGCAAGTCCAACAAGAAGAAGTTTTTGACGCGATCAAGATCGGTCTGGCCTCGCCAGACAAGATTCGCTCGTGGTCGTTCGGTGAAGTGAAGAAGCCGGAAACCATCAACTACCGGACGTTCAAGCCGGAACGCGATGGCCTGTTCTGCGCGAAGATTTTCGGGCCGATCAAGGACTACGAATGCCTGTGCGGCAAGTACAAGCGCCTGAAGCACCGCGGCGTGATCTGCGAGAAGTGCGGTGTTGAAGTCACGCTGGCAAAGGTGCGTCGCGAACGGATGGGCCACATTGAACTGGCTTCGCCGGTTGCACACATCTGGTTCCTGAAGTCGCTGCCGTCGCGTCTGGGCATGGTGCTCGATATGACGCTGCGCGACATCGAGCGCGTGCTGTACTTCGAAGCATACGTGGTGATCGATCCGGGCATGACGCCGCTGAAAGCGCGGCAGATCATGACCGAAGAGGATTACTACAACAAGGTCGAAGAGTACGGTGACGAATTCCGCGCCGAGATGGGCGCGGAAGGCGTGCGCGAACTGCTGCGTGCGATCAATATCGACGAGCAGGTCGAGATGCTGCGCACCGAACTCAAGAACACGGGTTCGGAAGCGAAGATCAAGAAGTACGCGAAGCGCCTGAAGGTGCTCGAGGCTTTCCAGCGTTCGGGCATCAAGCCTGACTGGATGGTGCTCGAAGTGCTGCCGGTGCTGCCGCCGGAACTGCGCCCGCTGGTGCCGCTGGATGGCGGCCGCTTCGCGACGTCGGACCTGAACGACCTGTATCGCCGCGTGATCAACCGTAACAACCGGTTGAAGCGTCTGCTCGAACTGAAGGCGCCTGAAATCATCGTCCGCAACGAAAAGCGGATGCTGCAGGAAGCCGTCGATTCGCTGCTCGATAACGGCCGTCGCGGCAAGGCAATGACCGGCGCGAACAAGCGTCCGCTGAAGTCGCTCGCTGACATGATCAAGGGTAAAGGCGGTCGTTTCCGTCAGAACCTGCTCGGTAAGCGCGTGGACTACTCGGGCCGTTCGGTGATCGTGGTCGGCCCGACGCTCAAGCTGCATCAGTGCGGTCTGCCGAAGCTGATGGCGCTCGAACTGTTCAAGCCGTTCATCTTCAACAAGCTGGAAGTGATGGGCGTTGCGACGACCATCAAGGCTGCGAAGAAGGAAGTCGAGAACCAGACGCCGGTGGTGTGGGACATCCTCGAAGAGGTGATCCGCGAGCATCCGGTCATGCTGAACCGTGCGCCGACGCTGCACCGTCTTGGCATTCAGGCTTTCGAGCCGGTGCTGATCGAAGGTAAGGCAATCCAGCTGCACCCGCTCGTTTGCGCGGCGTTCAACGCCGACTTCGACGGTGACCAGATGGCTGTGCACGTGCCGCTGTCGCTCGAAGCGCAGATGGAAGCGCGTACGCTGATGCTGGCGTCGAACAACGTCCTGTTCCCGGCCAACGGCGATCCGTCGATCGTGCCGTCGCAGGATATCGTGCTCGGCCTGTATTACGCGACCCGTGAAGCTGTGAACGCCAAGGGCGAAGGCCTGACGTTCACGGGCGTCTCGGAAGCGCTGCGTGCGTACGAGAACAAGGAAGTCGAACTCGCCTCGCGCGTCAACGTGCGGATCACCGAAATGGTCCACAACGAAGACAAGTCGGAAGGCGCGCCGGCGTTCGTGCCGAAGATCACGCTGTATGCGACGACCGTCGGCCGTGCAATCCTGTCGGAAATCCTGCCGCCGGGCCTGCCGTTCTCGGTGCTGAACAAGCCGCTGAAGAAGAAGGAAATCTCGCGCCTGATCAACACCGCATTCCGCAAGTGCGGTCTGCGCGAAACGGTGATTTTCGCCGACCAGTTGATGCAGTCGGGTTTCCGTCTGGCAACGCGCGCGGGGATTTCGATTTGCGTGGACGACATGCTCGTGCCGCCGCAAAAGGAAACCATCGTCGGCGACGCCGCGAAGAAGGTGAAGGAATACGACCGTCAGTACATGTCGGGTCTCGTCACGTCGCAAGAGCGCTACAACAACGTGGTCGACATCTGGTCGGCAACGTCGGAAGCGGTCGGCAAGGCGATGATGGAGCAGCTCTCGACGGAGCCGGTGGTCGATCGCGACGGCAACGAAACGCGTCAGGAGTCGTTCAACTCCATCTACATGATGGCGGACTCGGGTGCTCGTGGTTCCGCAGTTCAGATTCGTCAGCTGGCCGGTATGCGTGGCCTGATGGCGAAGCCGGACGGCTCGATCATCGAGACGCCGATTACGGCGAACTTCCGCGAAGGCCTGAACGTGTTGCAGTACTTCATCTCGACCCACGGTGCACGTAAGGGTCTGGCTGATACGGCACTGAAGACGGCAAACTCGGGTTACCTGACGCGTCGTCTGGTCGATGTGACGCAGGACCTGGTGGTGGTCGAAGACGATTGCGGTACGTCGAACGGCGTCGCCATGAAGGCGTTGGTCGAAGGCGGTGAAGTCGTCGAAGCACTGCGTGACCGTATCCTTGGTCGCGTGGCGGTGGCTGACGTCGTCAATCCGGAATCGCAGGAAACGCTGTTCGAAGCAGGCACGTTGCTCGATGAAGACGCGGTCGAAGAAATCGAACGCCTCGGCATCGACGAAGTGCGCGTGCGTACGCCGCTGACCTGCGAAACGCGTTACGGTCTGTGCGCAGCCTGCTACGGCCGCGACCTGGGCCGTGGCTCGTCGGTCAACGTCGGTGAGGCAGTGGGCGTGATCGCTGCCCAATCGATCGGTGAACCGGGCACGCAGTTGACGATGCGTACGTTCCACATCGGTGGTGCGGCATCGCGTGCGGCAGTGGCCTCGTCGATCGAAGCCAAGTCGAACGGTACGGTCCGTTTCACGTCGACGATGCGTTACGTGACGAATGCGAAGGGCGAGCAGATCGTCATCTCGCGTTCGGGCGAAGCGATGATCACCGATGACCACGGCCGTGAGCGTGAACGTCACAAGGTGCCGTACGGCGCGACGCTGTTGCAACTCGACGGCGCGCAGATCAAGGCCGGCACGCAACTGGCGACGTGGGATCCGATGACGCGTCCGATCATCACCGAGTACGGTGGTACGGTAAAGTTCGAAAACGTCGAAGAAGGCGTGACGGTTGCCAAGCAGATCGACGATGTGACGGGTCTCTCGACGCTGGTCGTGATCGACGTGAAGCGCCGCGGTTCGCAAGCGTCGAAGACGGTGCGTCCGCAGGTCAAGCTGCTCGATGCGAACGGCGAAGAAGTCAAGATCCCGAACACCGAGCACTCGGTGCAGATCGGCTTCCAGGTCGGTGCTCTGATCACCGTGAAGGACGGTCAGCAAGTGCAGGTGGGTGAAGTGCTCGCACGTATCCCGACCGAATCGCAGAAGACGCGTGACATTACCGGCGGTCTGCCGCGTGTGGCGGAACTGTTCGAAGCACGTTCGCCGAAGGACGCAGGTATCCTGGCGGAAGTCACGGGTACGACGTCGTTCGGTAAGGACACGAAGGGCAAGCAGCGTCTCGTTATCACGGACCTCGAGGGCAACCAGCACGAGTTCCTGATCGCGAAGGAAAAGCAGGTTCTGGTGCACGATGGTCAGGTCGTCAACAAGGGCGAAATGATCGTTGACGGACCGGCTGATCCGCACGACATCCTGCGTCTGCAGGGCGTCGAAGCGCTGTCGCGTTACATCGTGGACGAAGTGCAGGACGTGTACCGTCTGCAGGGCGTGAAGATCAACGACAAGCACATTGAAGTGATTGTTCGTCAGATGCTGCGCCGCGTGCAGATTACGGACAACGGCGATACGCGTTTCATCCCGGGCGAACAGGTCGAGCGGTCGGATATGCTCGACGAGAACGACCGCATGATCGCGGAAGACAAGCGTCCGGCAACGTACGAAAACGTCTTGCTCGGTATCACGAAGGCGTCGCTGTCGACCGATTCGTTCATCTCCGCAGCGTCGTTCCAGGAAACGACCCGCGTGCTGACCGAAGCGGCGATCATGGGCAAGCGCGACGATCTGCGCGGTCTGAAGGAAAACGTGATCGTCGGCCGTCTGATTCCGGCCGGTACGGGTCTCGCGTTCCACAAGGCACGCAAGAGCAAGGAACTGTCCGACCGCGAGCGTTTCGATCAGATCGCAGCGGAAGAGTCGTTCGAATTCGGTACGCCGGAAACCCCGGCCGCCGAACAGCAGCACTCAGGCGAGTAAGTTCCGGCGGCGCAAGCCGCTTGGGCTCACCAGCCAGCGAAGCCGCTCAGTTTCGACTGAGCGGCTTTTTTTATGCACCATTCTTGACGCGCTGTTGTCCGGTTCTGTAGGCCGTTTGGCTAACGTTGCCGGAAAGCGCGGGCGCCGCGCGAATGCGTTGGTAAAATTCGTGTCACCGGCTTTGTGCTGTCTTCTCTCAAATTCATGTCCCGTCCGCTCGAAATCCTCAACGAAGTCTTCGGCTATCCCGCGTTCAGAGGGCAACAGGGCGAAATTGTCGAGCACGTCGCCGGCGGCGGCGATTGCCTCGTGTTGATGCCCACGGGCGGCGGCAAATCGCTGTGTTACCAGATCCCTTCTCTGGTGCGGCGGGAGGCGGGGCTGGGGGCCGGTATCGTGGTGTCGCCGCTGATCGCGCTGATGCAGGATCAGGTCGCCGCGCTCAAGGAAGTTGGTGTCCGGGCCGCGTATCTGAATTCGACCTTATCTGGCCCCGAGGCCGCCGCGACCGAGCGTGCGTTGCGCGAGGGCGAGATCGATCTGTTGTATGTCGCACCGGAACGGCTGATGACCTCGCGCTTCCAGGAGCTGCTCGAGCGCACCCGCATCGGCCTGTTTGCAATTGACGAGGCGCATTGCGTGTCGCAATGGGGGCACGACTTCCGCCCCGAGTACATTCAGCTTTCGGTGCTGCACGAGCGCTTTCCCAATGTGCCGCGCATTGCGCTCACGGCGACCGCTGACGCGATTACCCGCGACGAGATCATCCACCGGCTAGCGCTGGACGACGCGCGGGTCTTCGTCTCCAGCTTCGACCGCCCGAATATCCGCTATCGCATCGTCGAGAAGGACAACGCGCGCACCCAATTGCTGGACTTCATCCGCGCCGAACATTCGAAACCGGATGGCACGACCGACGCGGGGGTGGTCTATTGCCTGTCGCGCCGCAAGGTGGAAGAAACCGCCGAGTGGCTGAAAGAGAAGGGCATGCGGGCACTGCCTTATCACGCGGGCATGGAGTTCGAGATCCGCCAGAAGCATCAGGAGATGTTCCAGCGCGAGGAAGGTATTGTCATGTGCGCGACGATCGCGTTCGGCATGGGCATCGACAAGCCTGATGTGCGTTTTGTAGCCCACCTGGATTTGCCGAAGAGTGTGGAAGGCTACTATCAGGAAACCGGCCGCGCCGGTCGCGACGGGATGCCGGCGAACGCCTGGATGGCCTACGGCCTCGGCGACGTGGTGCAACAGCGCAAGATGATCGATGAGTCGGATGCCGACGACGCCCACAAGCGAGTGCAGACCGGCAAACTCGACGCGCTACTCGGGCTGTGCGAAGCAGCGACTTGCCGGCGCGTGCGGTTGCTCAACTATTTCGGCGAATCCAGCCAGCCCTGCGGCAACTGCGATACCTGTCTCGAACCGCCCGACACGTGGGATGCGACGCGCGAGGCGCAAATGGCGCTGTCCTGCGTGTTCCGCGCGCAGCGGGCGAGTGGTTTTCACTTCGGCGCCGGCCATCTGATCGACATCTTGCGTGGCAATCGCAGCGAGAAGATCCTGCAGCGCGGCCATGAAAAGCTGACCACCTTCGGAATCGGGGCCGCACTAGGCGAGCCGGAATGGCGTGCCATCTTCCGTCAGCTTGTCGCGTTCGGCTACCTGACGGTCGACCACGAGGGCTTTGGCTCGCTGGTGCTTACCGAGGCGAGCAAGCCGGTACTCAAAGGCGAGCAGAACGTCACGATGCGTCGCTATGTGAAGCCTACTCGCACCCGCCAGTCATCCGGCCGCACCAGTGAGCGTGCCGATCCGACGATCGGCATGGGGCCGCGCGAGCGGGCCCGCTGGGACAGGCTGCGCGCCTGGCGCACCGAAACGGCGAAGACCGACGGCGTGCCGGCCTACGTCATTTTCCACGACGCGACCTTGGCTGAAATTGCCCGCAACGGCCCCGGCTCGATCGAGGACTTGCGCGGAATTCCGGGCATGGGCGCGCGCAAACTGGACCGCTTCGGCTGGGAATTGCTGGAAGTGGTTGGCGCCGACTAGCTGCGCGCGAGTCGGTCAGGGGTGCGAAACCTCGCAACCTGTTGACTCCCTTAGTATTTTCGGAATATTATGCTAGGTTCCGGTTCTTGGAATGCCGTCGCGCGGGGTCAAATCGTGCGTCACAGCGCCTTGGTCCGGAAGCTCGATGCGCAATCGTTTCTGCTTTGCCCAGAAAGATTTGCGTCGATTTTGTTCAATTTCAGGAATAAACAATGCCAACCATCAATCAACTGGTTCGCAAAGGCCGCGCTTCGGAAACAGCGAAGAGCAAGAGCCCGGCTTTGCAGGACTGCCCCCAGCGTCGCGGCGTGTGCACCCGTGTGTACACCACGACGCCGAAGAAGCCGAACTCGGCACTTCGTAAGGTCGCCAAGGTGCGCCTGACGAACGGATTCGAAGTCATTTCGTACATCGGTGGTGAAGGCCACAACCTGCAGGAACACTCGGTCGTGCTGATTCGCGGCGGTCGTGTGAAGGACTTGCCGGGTGTGCGTTACCACATGGTTCGCGGCTCGCTGGATACCCAGGGCGTCAAGGACCGTAAGCAAGCTCGCTCGAAGTACGGTGCGAAGCGTGCCAAGGCTGGCAAGTAACTAGCCGGTCAGTAGTTTCAGGTCGCCTGCAAAGGCGGTATTAGCGGTGGTGCCGGAATCGCCGGTGCTGTCGAGTAAGTGGTCACCCGACCAGGCTGGTAAGTCGTTAGAGATGAATCGGGTTAGTTGGTGGCCGCGGGGCTAAACCTAGCTCCAACTGAAAAGTTAAAGGAAGAAACATGCCGCGTCGTCGCGAAGTCCCCAAGCGGGAAGTGTTGCCGGATCCGAAGTTCGGTAACGTAGATGTAGCCAAGTTCATGAACGTACTGATGCTCTCCGGCAAGAAGTCGGTTGCCGAGCGTATCGTGTACGGCGCTTTTGAACAGATCCAGACCAAGGGTGGCAAGGACCCGCTGGAAGTGTTCACGGTAGCGCTCAACAACGTGAAGCCGGTGGTCGAAGTGAAGAGCCGTCGCGTTGGTGGTGCAAACTATCAGGTTCCGGTCGAAGTGCGTCCGTCGCGTCGTATGGCATTGGCGATGCGTTGGTTGCGCGAAGCTGCGAAGAAGCGCAGCGAGAAGTCGATGGCCCTGCGCCTCGCAGGTGAACTCTCCGAAGCGGCCGAAGGCCGTGGCGGCGCAATGAAAAAGCGCGACGAAGTTCACCGGATGGCAGAAGCCAACAAGGCGTTCTCGCACTTCCGCTTCTAAGCTGCCCGACCCCGGGTTAGCGGAAGAAATCGGAAAGAAATTCCGGGCGGGTGCGCTTATAAAGCGCCTCGCCCGTTTGTGTTACAGCGCGATGGGTATTTCTCGCATCGCGTCATCCCCATAGAGGATCAAAGTGGCTCGCAAGACACCTATCGAGCGCTACCGCAACATCGGTATTAGCGCTCACATCGACGCCGGCAAAACGACGACGACCGAGCGCATTCTGTTCTACACCGGCGTGAACCATAAGATTGGTGAAGTTCACGACGGCGCTGCCACCATGGACTGGATGGAGCAGGAACAGGAACGCGGTATTACCATCACGTCCGCTGCTACCACCGCCTTCTGGAAAGGCATGGCTGGCGACCGCGCTGAGCACCGCATCAACATCATCGACACCCCGGGCCACGTCGACTTCACGATTGAAGTTGAGCGCTCGATGCGCGTGCTCGACGGCGCATGCATGGTGTACTGCGCAGTGGGCGGCGTGCAGCCGCAGTCGGAAACCGTGTGGCGCCAGGCCAACAAGTACAAGGTTCCCCGTCTCGCGTTCATCAACAAGATGGACCGTACCGGCGCGAACTTCTTCAAGGTCTACGACCAGCTCAAGCTGCGTCTGAAGGCGAACCCGGTTCCGGTCGTGGTGCCTATCGGCGCTGAAGAAACGTTCACGGGCGTGGTCGATCTGCTGAAGATGAAGGCGATCATTTGGGACGACGCGTCCCAAGGCACCAAGTTCTCGTACGAAGATATCCCGGCAGAACTCGTCGACTCGTGCAACGAGTGGCGTGAAAAGATGGTCGAAGCTGCGGCTGAGTCGAACGAAGAGCTGATGAACAAGTACCTCGAAGAGGGCGAGCTGACGGAAGAGGAAATCGTCAAGGGTCTGCGCGACCGTACGATCGCTTGCGAAATCCAGCCGATGCTGTGCGGTACCGCGTTCAAGAACAAGGGCGTGCAACGGATGCTGGACGCCGTGCTCGACTTCCTGCCGTCGCCGGTCGACATCCCGCCGGTTACCGGCGAACTGGAAAACGGCGAACAGGGTGAGCGCCGCGCTGCTGATGACGAAAAATTCTCGGCACTGGCATTCAAGATCATGACCGACCCGTTCGTCGGCCAGCTGATCTTCTTCCGCGTGTACTCGGGTGTTGTGAATTCGGGCGACACGGTGCTGAACGCGACGAAGGACAAGAAGGAACGTCTGGGTCGTATTCTGCAGATGCACGCCAACCAGCGCGAAGAAATCAAGGAAGTGCGCGCAGGCGACATCGCTGCGGCAGTTGGCCTGAAAGACGCGACGACCGGCGACACGCTGTGCGATCCGCAGAGCCCGATCGTGCTCGAACGCATGATTTTCCCGGAGCCGGTGATTTCGCAGGCTGTTGAGCCGAAGACGAAGCCCGACCAGGAGAAGATGGGTCTGGCGCTGAACCGTCTGGCTCAGGAAGATCCGTCGTTCCGCGTCCAAACGGACGAAGAATCGGGTCAAACTATTATTTCGGGCATGGGCGAGCTCCACCTCGAAATTCTGGTTGACCGGATGAAGCGTGAATTCGGCGTCGAAGCAACCGTCGGCAAGCCGCAGGTTGCTTACCGCGAAACGATTCGCGGCAAGGCGGAAGACGTTGACGGCAAGTTCGTCAAGCAGTCGGGTGGTCGCGGCCAGTACGGCCACGCGGTCATCACGCTCGAGCCGAATGAGCAGGGCAAGGGCTACGAGTTCCTGGACGAAATCAAGGGCGGTGTGATTCCGCGTGAATACATCCCGGCAGTCGACAAGGGGATCCAGGAAACGCTGAAGGCAGGCGTGCTGGCAGGCTTCCCGGTCGTTGACGTGAAGGTTCACTTGACGTTCGGTTCGTACCACGATGTTGACTCGAACGAAAACGCGTTCCGCATGGCCGGTTCGATGGCGTTCAAGGAAGCAATGCGCAAGGCAAGCCCGGTCATCCTCGAACCGATGATGGCTGTGGAAGTCGAAACGCCGGAAGACTACATGGGCAACGTGATGGGCGACCTGTCGGGTCGTCGCGGTATCGTCCAGGGCATGGAAGACATGATCGGTGGCGGCAAGATCGTTCGCGCCGAAGTACCGCTGTCGGAAATGTTTGGCTACTCGACGTCGCTGCGCTCGCTGAGCCAAGGTCGTGCAACGTACACGATGGAGTTCAAGCATTACTCGGAAGCACCGCGCAACGTGTCGGAAGCAATCATCAACGCGAAGTCGAAGTAAGCGCGCGGCAAGTCATTCAACGATTAACTTTTTGAAAGAAGAGAAACATGGCTAAAGGTAAATTCGAACGGACCAAGCCGCACGTGAACGTCGGCACGATCGGTCACGTTGACCACGGCAAGACCACGCTGACGGCAGCGATCACGACGGTGCTGACCGCAAAGTTCGGCGGCGAAGCGAAGGCGTACGACCAGATCGACGCAGCGCCGGAAGAAAAGGCACGCGGCATCACGATCAACACCGCGCACGTCGAGTACGAAACGGCGAACCGCCACTACGCGCACGTTGACTGCCCGGGCCACGCTGACTATGTGAAGAACATGATCACGGGCGCGGCACAGATGGACGGCGCAATCCTGGTGTGCTCGGCAGCAGACGGCCCGATGCCGCAAACGCGTGAGCACATCCTGCTGGCGCGTCAGGTCGGCGTGCCGTACATCATCGTGTTCCTGAACAAGTGCGACATGGTGGACGACGCTGAGCTGCTGGAGCTGGTCGAGATGGAAGTTCGCGAACTTCTGTCGAAGTACGACTTCCCGGGCGACGACACGCCGATCATCAAGGGTTCGGCCAAGCTGGCGCTGGAAGGCGACAAGGGCGAACTGGGTGAAGTGGCGATCATGAACCTGGCCGACGCGCTGGACACGTACATCCCGACGCCGGAGCGTGCAGTTGACGGCGCGTTCCTGATGCCGGTGGAAGACGTGTTCTCGATCTCGGGTCGTGGCACGGTGGTGACGGGCCGCGTTGAGCGTGGCGTGGTCAAGGTCGGCGAAGAAATCGAAATCGTCGGTATCAAGCCGACGGTGAAGACGACGTGCACGGGCGTGGAAATGTTCCGCAAGCTGCTCGACCAGGGTCAGGCAGGCGACAACGTGGGTATCCTGCTGCGCGGCACGAAGCGTGAAGACGTGGAGCGTGGCCAGGTTCTGGCCAAGCCGGGTTCGATCAACCCGCACACGCACTTCACGGCAGAAGTGTACGTGCTGAGCAAGGACGAAGGCGGTCGCCACACGCCGTTCTTCAACAACTATCGTCCGCAGTTCTACTTCCGTACGACGGACGTGACGGGCTCGATCGAGCTGCCGAAGGACAAGGAAATGGTCATGCCGGGCGACAACGTGTCGATCACGGTGAAGCTGATCAACCCGATCGCGATGGAAGAAGGTCTGCGCTTCGCCATCCGTGAAGGTGGCCGTACCGTCGGCGCAGGTGTCGTCGCCAAGATCCTCGAGTAAAATCGAGGATTCGCGGTTGCAGTAATTTGTAGTAAAGGTGCCCGAGGTCGGGCACCCGCCCTCAGTGGGTGTCCGGCCCTACGTTCTTTTTATATTTGGCGATGCAATATCGCCTCGCTCTTTCCAAGGAATTGTCATGCAGAACCAGAAAATCCGCATTCGCCTGAAGGCTTTCGACTATCGCCTGATCGATCAATCGGCAGCTGAAATCGTCGACACGGCAAAGCGGACTGGCGCAATCGTTCGTGGTCCGGTGCCCCTGCCGACCCGCATTCAACGTTTCGACATCCTGCGTTCGCCGCACGTCAACAAGACGTCGCGCGACCAGCTCGAAATCCGCACTCACCAACGCCTGATGGACATCGTTGACCCGACGGACAAGACCGTCGACGCACTGATGAAGCTCGACCTGCCGGCTGGTGTGGACGTGGAAATCAAGCTGCAATAAGGCTCTCAGGCGGTGTCCGGTCCGCCAGACATCGCTAAGTCATTGATTGCTTGCGGAAAACGAAAAGCCTCGTTATAATGCAAGACTTTTCGCGCATTTGCGCAAAAAAGTCGGTGTGCTCCAGTTCGTTTTTTGCGAAAAGGCGCCCCGGCATTTTGTAAATTAGCCCCGACCAATCGCAGTCGGGAATGGAGAAAACGATGAGCCTTGGACTCGTAGGTCGCAAGGTTGGCATGACCCGTATCTTTACGGCTGAAGGGGATTCGATTCCCGTCACCGTTCTGGACGTGTCCGACAACCGCGTGACGCAGATCAAGACTGTGGAAACCGATGGCTACACGGCCGTTCAGGTTGCATTCGGTACGCGCCGTGCATCGCGCGTGACGAAGCCGCTGGCAGGTCATCTCGCCAAAGCCGGTGTTGAAGCCGGTGAAATCCTCAAAGAATTCAAGATCGATGCCGCTAAGGCTGCCGAGCTGTCGAACGGCACCGTGGTTGGTCCCGATCTCTTCGAAGTAGGCCAAAAGGTCGACGTGCAAGGCGTGTCGATCGGTAAGGGCTACGCCGGTACCATCAAGCGTTACAACTTCGCATCTGGCCGTGCATCGCACGGTAACTCGCGCTCGCACAACGTGCCGGGTTCGATCGGTATGGCGCAGGATCCGGGTCGTGTTTTCCCGGGTAAGCGCATGACCGGTCACATGGGTGACGATACGGTAACCGTGCAAAACCTCGAAATCGCTCGTATCGACGCCGACCGCAAGTTGTTGCTGGTCAAGGGTGCCGTGCCGGGTGCTAAGGGCGGCAAGGTTTTCGTGACGCCGGCCGTGAAGACGCGCGCCGTGAAAGGAGCGAAATAATGGAACTTAAGCTCCTGAATGCCAATGGTCAGGAAGGCGCAGCTGTGAGCGCGTCGGACGTCGTGTTCGGCCGTGACTACAACGAAGCCCTGATTCACCAGGTTGTGGTGGCCTACCAGGCTAACGCACGTAGCGGTAACCGCGCGCAGAAGGATCGTGAGCAGGTCAAGCACACGACCAAGAAGCCGTGGCGTCAAAAGGGTACGGGTCGCGCCCGTGCCGGTATGTCGTCGAGCCCGTTGTGGCGCGGCGGTGGCCGTATCTTCCCGAATTCGCCGGAAGAAAACTTTTCGCACAAGGTTAACAAGAAGATGCATCGCGCAGGTCTCTGCTCGATCTTCTCGCAGCTGGCTCGCGAAGGCCGCATCTCGGTGGTTGACGAGCTGACGCTCGAAGCCCCGAAGACGAAGCTGCTGGCCGAAAAATTCAAGGCGATGGGTCTCGAATCCGTGTTGGTGATTACCGATACGGTTGACGAAAACCTGTACCTCGCGTCGCGCAACCTCGCCCATGTGGCAGTTGTCGAGCCGCGTTACGCCGACCCGCTGTCGCTGATCTACTTCAAGAAGATCCTGATCACGAAGGCTGCGGTCGCCCAGATCGAGGAGTTGCTGTCATGAGCGAGATTCGCAAGAACGATCATCGTTTGATGCAGGTCCTGCTCGCGCCGGTGATCTCCGAAAAGGCGACGCTGGTGGCCGACAAGAACGAGCAAGTCGTGTTCGAAGTCGCGCCGGATGCTACGAAGCAGGAAGTGAAGGCCGCTGTTGAACTGATGTTCAAGGTGGAAGTCGATTCCGTCAACGTGCTGGTCCAGAAGGGCAAAGCCAAGCGCTTTGGCCGCTTCATGGGCAAGCGCAAGGACGTGAAGAAGGCCTACGTCTGCCTGAAGCCCGGTCAGGAAATCAACTTTGAAGCGGAGGCCAAGTAATCATGGCAATCGTTAAAGTTAAGCCGACTTCGCCGGGTCGCCGCGCGATGGTCAAGGTGGTCAACAAGGATCTGCATAAGGGCAAGCCGTTCGCACCGCTGCTCGACTCGCAATCCTCGAAGGCCGGCCGTAATAACAACGGCCATATCACCACGCGCCATCAGGGCGGTGGTCATAAGCATCACTACCGTGTCGTCGATTTCCGTCGCACGAAGGATGGCATTCCGGCCAAGGTCGAACGTCTCGAGTACGATCCGAACCGTAGCGCGAACATCGCGCTGGTTTTGTACGCAGACGGCGAACGCCGTTACATCATTGCTCCGAAGGGCGTTACCGTCGGCCAGCAACTGATGTCCGGTTCGGAAGCGCCGATCCGTGCAGGCAACACGCTGCCGATCCGCAACATTCCGGTCGGTACGACGATTCACTGCATCGAAATGCTGCCGGGCAAGGGCGCGCAAATGGCGCGTTCGGCTGGTACGTCGGCGATGCTGCTGGCTCGTGAAGGTACCTACGCACAGGTCCGCCTGCGCTCGGGTGAAATCCGCCGCGTTCACGTTGAATGCCGCGCGACGATTGGTGAAGTTGGCAACGAAGAGCACAGCCTCCGTCAAATCGGTAAGGCTGGCGCAAACCGCTGGCGCGGTATCCGCCCGACGGTGCGTGGCGTTGCAATGAACCCGGTCGATCACCCGCACGGCGGTGGTGAAGGCAAGACGGCTGCAGGTCGCGACCCGGTGAGCCCGTGGGGCACGCCGACGAAGGGTTATCGTACCCGCAGCAACAAGCGCACGACGAGCATGATCGTCCAGCGCCGTCACAAGCGTTAAGGAGTAGGCAATGGCACGTTCTGTAAAAAAAGGTCCGTTCTGCGACGCCCATTTGCTGAAGAAAGTTGAGGCGGCTGCAGCTTCGCGTGACAAGAAGCCGATCAAAACCTGGTCGCGTCGTTCGACGATTCTGCCGGATTTCATCGGTCTGACGATTGCCGTGCACAACGGCCGTCAACACGTTCCGGTGTACATCTCGGAAAACATGGTCGGCCATAAGCTTGGCGAGTTTGCATTGACCCGTACGTTCAAGGGTCACGCAGCCGACAAGAAGGCTAAGAAATAAGGGGCTCATGATGGAAGTGAAAGCAATTCATCGCGGTGCCCGCATCTCGGCGCAGAAAACGCGCCTTGTGGCCGACCAGATCCGCGGTTTGCCGGTCGACAAGGCGCTGAACGTTCTGACGTTCTCGCCGAAGAAGGCTGCGGGAATCGTGAAAAAGGTCGTGCTGTCGGCGATCGCGAATGCGGAGCACAACGAAGGCGCCGATATCGACGAGCTCAAGATCACGAGCATCTACGTCGACAAGGCTGCCTCTCTCAAGCGTTTTACTGCGCGCGCTAAAGGCCGCGGTAACCGCATCGAGAAGCAATCCTGTCACATCACTGTGACGGTCGGTAACTAAGGGGTCATACGATGGGACAGAAAATTCATCCGACTGGCTTCCGTTTGGCCGTCAGCCGCAATTGGGCGTCGCGTTGGTACGCGAACAACAACAATTTCGCGGCGATGTTGCAGGAAGACATCGGTGTACGTGAGTACCTGAAGAAGAAGCTGAAAAACGCTTCGGTTGGTCGCGTCGTTATCGAGCGTCCGGCGAAGAACGCGCGCATCACGATTTATAGCTCGCGTCCGGGTGTGGTCATCGGCAAGAAGGGCGAGGATATCGAGCTGCTGAAGTCGGAACTGCAACGCCGCATGGGCGTTCCGGTCCACGTCAACATCGAAGAAATCCGCAAGCCGGAAACCGATGCGCAACTGATCGCCGATTCGATCACGCAACAGCTCGAGCGTCGGATTATGTTCCGCCGCGCGATGAAGCGTGCAATGCAAAACGCCATGCGTCTGGGTGCTCAAGGCATCAAGATCATGAGCGCTGGCCGTCTGAACGGCATCGAAATCGCCCGTACGGAATGGTATCGCGAAGGTCGCGTGCCCCTTCATACGCTGCGCGCTGACATCGACTACGCAACTTCGGAAGCGAAGACGACGTACGGCATCATCGGCGTGAAGGTGTGGGTCTACAAGGGCGACACGCTCGGCCGCAACGACGCACCGGTGGTGGAAGAAGTCGCCGAAGAAAAGCGTCCGCGCCGCAACGCACGTCCGGGTGGCGATCGCCGTCCGCGTCGCGATGGTGAAGGTGCTGCTCCGGCAGGTGCACGCCGTGGCGCCCCGCGTCGTACGGGTGGTGCTGGCGGCGCCGGCGGTGACGGCAAGACTGGAGAATAACGATGCTGCAACCGAAACGCAGAAAGTATCGCAAAGAGCAGAAGGGTCGTAACACCGGTATCGCTACCCGCGGCAACGCGGTGTCGTTCGGTGAATACGGTCTGAAGGCTATCGGTCGTGGTCGTCTGACCGCGCGCCAGATTGAAGCGGCGCGTCGTGCAATGACGCGTCACATCAAGCGTGGTGGCCGTATCTGGATCCGCATCTTCCCGGACAAGCCGATCTCGCATAAGCCGGCTGAAGTACGTATGGGTAACGGTAAAGGTAACCCCGAGTACTACGTCGCAGAGATTCAACCGGGCAAGATGCTGTACGAAATGGACGGCGTAACCGAAGAGTTGGCACGCGAAGCGTTCCGTCTGGCTGCAGCGAAGCTGCCGCTCAAGACGACCGTTATCGTTCGTCAGCTCGGCGCCTAAGGAGCAAATGATGAAGGCTTCCGAACTTCACCAGAAAGATCAGGCCGCGCTCAACAAGGAGCTGTCGGACCTGTTGAAGGCGCAATTCGGCCTGCGCATGCAACTCGCGACCCAGCAGCTCACGAACACGAGCCAGCTGAAGAAGGTCCGTCGCGACATCGCACGTGTGCGGACCGTCCTGACTGAGAAGGCGAACCAGAAATGAACGATAGCGTAAAAACCTCGCTCAAGCGGACGCTGGTCGGCAAGGTCGTCAGCAACAAGATGGACAAGACGGTCACTGTGCTGGTCGAGCACCGCGTGAAGCACCCGATCTACGGCAAGTACGTTGTGCGCTCGAAGAAGTACCATGCGCACGACGATGCGAACACGTACAACGAGGGCGACCTCGTTGAAATCCAGGAAACGCGTCCGATTTCTAAGACGAAAGCTTGGGTTGTGGCTCGCCTGGTCGAGGCTGCTCGCGTCATCTGACGCCGCAAGTTGTTGAAGTAGTTGAAATCGCAGTAAGTTTCGCTTGCAAGACCGAGATTATTTGTTATAATCTCGGTCTTCCCTCTTTGTGGGAGCCCCGTCGCGGGCGAAGTTGGTGGGGGAAGCGGTTCAGGCGCCAGTCTGTTCCGAAGGATTCACCGGATTGCGATGGCGGGTTTCGTTTGCCGTCGCTGCTGTTCTAACCCAAGCAGCCGATTGGCTGACGGGACCAAGACTGACCGGGTACGCCATGGTGGTGTGACCGGATTAAGTTGGGAAAGATAAACCATGATCCAGACCGAAACTCGGCTTGAAGTGGCCGACAACACGGGTGCGCGTGAAGTCATGTGCATCAAGGTGCTCGGCGGCTCGAAGCGTCGTTATGCCAGCATTGGCGACATCATCAAGGTGACCGTCAAAGAAGCAACGCCGCGCGGGCGCGTGAAGAAAGGCGAAATTTATAACGCCGTGGTGGTTCGTACCGCCAAGGGTGTTCGTCGTCAAGACGGCTCGCTGATCAAGTTCGATGGCAACGCCGCTGTGTTGTTGAATGCCAAGCTCGAACCTATTGGCACCCGTATTTTCGGGCCTGTCACGCGCGAGTTGCGTAGCGAACGATTCATGAAGATCGTTTCGCTGGCACCGGAAGTGCTGTAAGGAGTCGCGATGAACAAGATTCGCAAAGGTGACGAAGTTATCGTCATCACCGGCAAGGACAAGGGCAAGCGCGGCATCGTGCTGTCCGTTGGCGAGAACCATGTGACCGTCGAGGGCATCAACCTCGTCAAGAAGCATGTCAAGCCGAACCCGATGAAGGGTACGACGGGCGGCGTGGAAGCCAAGACGATGCCGCTGCAAATTTCGAACGTCGCATTGGTCGACGCGAATGGCAAGGCATCGCGTGTAGGCATCAAGGTCGAGGGAGACAAGAAAGTCCGTTTCCTCAAGACGACCGGTGCCGAGCTGAGCGCCTGACGCTGCGGAGTAAAAAAATGGCTCGTTTGCAAGAGTTTTACAAAGAAAAGGTTGTACCCGGCCTCATCGAGAAGTTCGGTTACAAGTCCGTGATGGAAGTGCCGCGCATCACCAAGATCACCCTGAACATGGGCCTTGGCGAAGCGGTTGCTGACAAGAAGATCATCGAAAACGCCGTTGGCGACCTGACGAAGATCGCAGGCCAGAAGCCGGTGATCACGAAGGCACGCAAGGCAATCGCTGGCTTCAAGATCCGTCAGGGCTATCCGATCGGTGCAATGGTCACGTTGCGTGGTCAGGCAATGTACGAATTTCTGGACCGTTTCGTGACGGTTGCGCTCCCCCGTGTGCGCGACTTCCGTGGCGTGTCGGGTCGTGCGTTCGATGGTCGCGGCAACTACAACATCGGTGTGAAAGAGCAGATCATTTTCCCCGAAATCGACTACGACAAGATCGACGCACTGCGTGGGCTGAACATCAGCATCACGACGACTGCGAAGACCGACGACGAAGCAAAGGCTCTGCTCGCCAGCTTCAAGTTCCCGTTCAGAAACTGAGGTTACCGTGGCTAAACTGGCACTGATCGAACGTGAAAAGAAGCGTGCTCGCCTCGCTGCTAAGTACGCTCCCAAGCGTAACGAGTTGAAGGCGATCATCAGCGATATGAGCAAGTCGGACGAAGAGCATTACGCAGCCCGTCTCGAACTGCAACAACTGCCGCGCAACTCTAACCCGACCCGCAAGCGCAACCGTTGTGCGATTACTGGTCGTCCGCGCGGTACGTTCCGTAAATTCGGGCTGGCGCGTAACAAGATTCGCGAAATCGCGTTCCGCGGCGAGATCCCTGGCCTGACCAAGGCGAGCTGGTAATAGGAGAAACGTAAATGAGCATGAGTGATCCTATCGCCGATATGCTGACTCGCATCCGCAACGCGCAGATGGTTGAGAAGGTTTCGGTGCAAATGCCCTCGTCGAAAGTGAAGGTTGCGATCGCGCAGGTCCTGAAGGACGAAGGCTATATCGACGATTTCGCAGTGAAGTCTGAAGGTGCGAAGTCGGAATTGAACATCGTGTTGAAGTACTACGCTGGCCGTCCGGTCATCGAACGCATTGAACGCGTTTCGAAGCCTGGTCTGCGTGTGTACCGCGGCCGTAACGACATCCCCGTGGTCATGAATGGCCTCGGCGTGGCAATCGTGTCGACGCCGAAGGGCGTGATGACGGACCGCAAGGCGCGCGCTACGGGCGTTGGCGGCGAAGTCATCTGCTACGTCGCTTAAGGCCGAAAGGAGAGAAACATGTCTCGAGTAGGTAAAAGCCCGATCGCGCTGCAAGGCGCAGAAGTGGCCCTGAGCGACGATCGCATCACCGTCAAGGGCCCGCTGGGTACGATTACGCAAGCTGCAAACCGCCTCGTGAAAGTGGTGAACGACAACGGCACGCTGAAGTTCGAGCCGGTTGACGAAAGCCGCGAAGCGAATGCGATGTCGGGCACGATGCGCGCACTGGTTGCGAACATGGTGAACGGCGTGACGAAGGGTTTCGAGCGCAAGCTGACGCTGGTTGGCGTCGGTTACCGCGCACAAGCGCAAGGCGACAAGCTGAACCTGTCGCTGGGTTTCTCGCACCCTGTGGTGCACCAGATGCCGGAAGGCGTCAAGGCTGAAACCCCGACGCAAACCGAAATCGTGATCAAGGGGATCAATAAGCAACAAGTTGGCCAGGTCGCTGCAGAAGTGCGCGGCTATCGTCCGCCGGAGCCCTACAAGGGCAAGGGTGTGCGTTACGCCAACGAGGTTGTGATCCTCAAAGAAACGAAGAAGAAGTAAGGGTGCGCAATCATGGATAAGACTCAATCTCGCCTGCGCCGCGCTCGTCAGACGCGTATCAAGATCGCTGAGCTGCAGGTCGCGCGTCTCGCCGTGCATCGCACGAACACGCACATCTATGCACAAGTGTTCTCGCCGTGCGGCACCAAGGTGCTCGCCAGCGCGTCGACGCTCGAAGCCGAAGTGCGTGCGCAACTGGCTGATCAGACCGGCAAGGGTGGCAACGTTGCTGCTGCTACGCTGATCGGCAAGCGCATTGCAGAAAAGGCTAAGGCTGCCGGCATCGAATCCGTCGCCTTCGACCGTTCGGGTTTCCGTTACCACGGCCGCGTGAAAGCGCTGGCCGATGCGGCGCGCGAAGCCGGACTCAAGTTCTAAGGGAAGAATTCGTCATGGCAAAGATGCAAGCGAAGGTTCAGGCTGACGAACGCGACGACGGCCTGCGCGAAAAGATGATTTCGGTCAACCGCGTGACCAAGGTTGTGAAGGGCGGCCGGATTCTCGGTTTTGCCGCACTGACCGTGGTTGGCGACGGTGATGGCCGCGTCGGTATGGGCAAGGGCAAGGCGAAGGAAGTGCCGGTCGCTGTTCAGAAGGCGATGGAACAAGCCCGCCGCAACATGTTCAAGGTGCCGCTCAAGAACGGTACCCTGCAACACGAAGTGCACGGTAAGCACGGCGCATCGATGGTCCTCCTCGCCCCGGCGAAGGACGGTACCGGTGTGATCGCCGGCGGTCCGATGCGCGCAGTGTTCGACGTGATGGGCGTGCAGAATGTGGTGGCCAAGAGCCACGGTTCGACGAACCCGTACAACCTCGTTCGTGCAACGCTCGACGGCCTGCGCAAGCAGTCCACGCCGAGCGACATCGCGGCGAAGCGTGGCAAGTCCGTCGAAGAAATTCTGGGCTAAAGGTGGACACCATGTCTGATAAAACTGTCAAGGTTCAGCTCGTCAAGAGCCTGATCGGGACCCGCGAAACGCACCGCGCTACGGTGCGTGGCTTGGGCCTGCGTCGACTCAACTCGGTTAGCGAGTTGCAAGACACGCCGGCTGTGCGCGGCATGATCAACAAGGTTTCGTACCTCGTTAAGGTCATCAGCTAAGCGGCTGACCAGGACTCAAGGAGTTGATAATGGAATTGAATAACCTGAAGCCGGCCGAAGGCTCGAAGCACGCAAAGCGCCGCGTGGGTCGTGGTATCGGTTCGGGCCTCGGCAAGACGGCTGGCCGTGGTCACAAGGGTCAGAAGTCGCGTTCGGGCGGCTTCCACAAGGTTGGCTTCGAAGGCGGTCAAATGCCGCTGCAACGTCGCCTGCCGAAGCGGGGCTTCACCTCGCTGACGAAGGAATTCGTCGGTGAAGTGCGTCTGTCGGATCTGGAAAAGCTGCCGGTCGACGAAATCGATCTGCTGGCTCTGAAGCAAGCCGGCCTGGTCGGTGAGCTGATCAAGAGCGCCAAGATCATCGCGACGGGCGAGCTGACGCGCAAGATCGTTGTGAAGGGTCTGGGTGCGACGAAGGGCGCGCGCGCTGCGATTGAAGCAGCTGGCGGTTCCTTTGCCGAGTAACGAGCAAGTCGTTTGCCGTCACTAGCATTTGCATCGGAGAAGCTACTTGGCTAACAGCCCGAGTCTCGCAAAACCCGGTCGAAGCGCGGCGAAGTTCGGCGATCTGCGTCGGCGTGCAGTGTTCTTGCTGCTGGCGCTGATCGTCTACCGTATCGGCGCGCATATTCCGGTTCCGGGTATCGATCCGGACCAACTGGCAAAGCTGTTCCAAAGCCAGTCGGGCGGCATCCTTGGCATGTTCAACATGTTCTCGGGTGGTGCACTTTCGCGGTTCACGATTTTCGCGCTTGGGATCATGCCGTACATTTCGGCGTCGATCATCATGCAGTTGCTGGCGATCGTCTCGCCGCAAATGGAAGCGCTGAAGAAAGAAGGGCAGGCAGGTCAACGGAAGATTACGCAGTACACGCGTGTTTTTACGGTCCTGCTGGCGACGTTCCAGGCGTTCGGCATTGCCGTCGCGCTTGAGAACCAGCAAGGCCTGGTGATCGATCCGGGTATGGTGTTCCGGCTGACAACGGTCGTCACGCTGGTGACCGGCACGATGTTCCTGATGTGGCTGGGTGAGCAGATCACGGAGCGCGGGCTTGGCAACGGCATCTCGATCATTATTTTCGGCGGGATCGCAGCGGGTTTCCCGAATGCGATCGGTGGTCTGTTCGAACTGGTGCGAACCGGCTCGATGGGTCCGGTCTCGGCGATTATCGTGGTCGCACTGATTGCTGCTGTGACGTATCTGGTGGTGTTCATCGAACGCGGCCAGCGCAAGATTCTCGTGAACTATGCGAAGCGGCAGGTCGGTAACAAGATTTACGGCGGGCAGTCGTCACATCTGCCGCTGAAGCTGAACATGTCGGGCGTGATTCCGCCGATCTTTGCATCGTCGATCATTCTCTTCCCGGCAACTATCCTGAACTGGTTCAGTTCGGGGTCGCGTAACAGCTGGTTCGCAGACACGCTGCACAACGTGGCCGAAGCCCTTAAGCCCGGTCAACCCGTGTATGTGTTGTTGTACGCGTTGGCGATCGTTTTCTTCTGCTTCTTCTACACCGCACTGGTGTTCAACAGCAGGGAAACGGCCGACAACCTGAAGAAGAGCGGCGCTTTCGTCCCAGGTATTCGCCCGGGCGATCAGACGGCTCGATATATCGACCGCATCCTCACGCGTCTGACGCTGGCCGGTGCGATCTACATCGTGTTCGTGTGTCTGCTGCCCGAATTTCTGGTGCTGCGCTGGAACGTGCCGTTTTATTTTGGTGGAACGTCGCTGCTGATCATTGTCGTCGTCACAATGGATTTCATGGCGCAGGTGCAGTCGTACGTTATGTCGCAACAGTATGAATCGCTGCTGAAGAAAGCCAATTTCAAAGGCGGCGGCGTCCCGATGCGTTGAAAGGACTTATGGCCAAAGACGATGTGATCCAGATGCAGGGTGAAGTCATCGAAAACCTGCCTAATGCTACCTTCAGGGTGAAGCTGGAAAACGGCCATGTCGTATTGGGACACATATCCGGCAAGATGCGGATGCACTACATCCGAATCCTGCCGGGCGACAAGGTGACGGTTGAATTGACGCCTTACGATCTGTCGCGTGCGCGGATCGTGTTCCGGGCGAAGTGATTTGAAAAAAGGGTAATATCATGAAAGTGATGGCATCGGTTAAGCGCATTTGCCGCAATTGCAAGATCATCAAGCGCAAAGGCGTTGTGCGCGTGATTTGCAGCTCTGATCCGCGCCACAAACAGCGTCAAGGCTGAACGCCGCGCTTTTGCTTGCGCTTTTTGTTTGAGGAAAAACAATGGCTCGTATCGCAGGGGTTAACATCCCGAATCACCAGCATACCGAAATTGGCCTGACGGCGATTTACGGTATTGGCCGCACGCGCTCGCGCGACATTTGCGTCGCTGCTGGTGTGGCATTTTCGAAGAAGGTCAAGGACCTGAACGACGCAGACCTCGAAAAGCTGCGTGAAGAAGTCGGCAAGTTCATCGTTGAAGGCGATCTTCGCCGTGAAACGACGATGAACATCAAGCGCCTGATGGATCTCGGCTGCTATCGTGGCGTGCGTCACCGTAAGGGCTTGCCCCTGCGTGGCCAACGCACGCGTACGAATGCCCGTACGCGCAAGGGTCCGCGTCGTGCAGCGCAATCGCTGAAGAAGTAAGCGGAACTGACAGTTACAGGAAAACGTAATGGCTAAGGCTTCGAACAACTCCGCGGCGCAACGCGTTCGCAAGAAGGTCAAGAAGAACGTCGCCGAGGGCGTGGTTCACGTTCACGCGTCGTTCAACAACACCATCATCACGATCACCGATCGCCAAGGCAATGCACTTGCTTGGGCAACGTCGGGTGGCCAGGGCTTCAAGGGTTCGCGTAAATCGACCCCGTTTGCAGCCCAGGTGGCAGCCGAATCGGCTGGCCGCGTGGCGATGGAATACGGCGTGAAGAACCTCGAAGTGCGGATCAAGGGCCCGGGCCCTGGCCGTGAGTCCGCGGTGCGCGCGTTGCATGGTCTTGGCATCAAGATCACCGCGATCTCCGACGTGACGCCGGTACCGCACAACGGCTGCCGTCCGCCGAAGCGTCGTCGTATCTAAGACGCTTGTTTCACGAGCGCCTGTTGCCGCCGGGTTATGTGCCGGCGACGACGGGCTGCTTGCGTTATTGAATTGACTAAGCCCACCGTTCGACCCAAAGGGTTCGGACTAGCGTGAACGCGAGTTCGCGTGATTAATCATAGAAGGAATCAACGTGGCACGTTATATCGGCCCTAAGGCCAAGCTGTCCCGCCGTGAAGGCACTGACCTCTTCCTGAAGAGCGCCCGTCGTTCGCTGGCTGACAAGTGCAAGCTTGACAGCAAGCCTGGCCAACATGGCCGCACTTCGGGTGCCCGTACGTCCGACTACGGCACGCAGCTGCGCGAAAAGCAAAAAGTGAAGCGCATCTACGGCGTTCTCGAGCGCCAGTTCCGCCGTTACTTCGCTGAAGCCGACCGCCTCAAGGGCAACACGGGTGAAAACCTGCTGCAACTGCTTGAGTCGCGTCTCGACAACGTCGTGTATCGCATGGGCTTCGGCTCGACGCGCGCTGAAGCGCGTCAGCTGGTCGGCCACAAGGCGATCACGGTGAACGGCGTCGTCACCAACATCCCGTCGCTGCAAGTTAAGGCTGGAGACGTGGTTGCGGTGCGTGAACAGGCGAAGAAGCAAGCGCGTATTCTCGAAGCGCTGTCGCTCGCTGAGCAAGGCGGTTTGCCGAGCTGGGTCGCTGTCGATTCGAAGAAGTTCGAAGGCACGTTCAAGCAGAAGCCGGAACGCAGCGACATCGCTGGCGATATCAACGAAAGCCTGATCGTCGAATTGTATTCGCGGTAATCGGATTGACGGCCGGGGCACCCTGATTGCGATGCGCAAGGGGGCGCCTCGGCTGTTTATTTTCAGGTTGTTACCGGTCAGCCTTATCGGTGTAACGAGCCGAGGGTATTGAAAAGGAAAACCTATGCAAACCAGTTTGTTGAAGCCCAAGATCATCGCAGTTGAATCGCTTGGTGAGAGCCACGCGAAAGTGGTCATGGAACCGTTTGAACGCGGTTACGGCCACACCTTGGGTAACGCGCTGCGGCGCGTGCTGCTGTCGTCGATGATCGGCTACGCGCCGACCGAAGTGACGATCGCAGGCGTGGTTCACGAGTATTCGACGCTCGACGGTGTGCAAGAGGACGTAGTCAACCTGTTGTTGAACCTGAAGGGCGTGGTCTTCAAGCTGCATAACCGTGACGAAGTGACGGTTACGCTGCGCAAGGAAGGCGAAGGTGTTGTCACCGCTGGCGACATCGAACTCGCGCACGATTGCGAAGTGATCAATCCGGATCACGTGATTGCGCATCTGTCGAAGGGCGGCAAGCTCGACGTCCAGATCAAGGTCGAAAAAGGCCGCGGTTACGTGCCGGGTAACGTCCGTCGTTACGGCGAAGAGTCGGCCAAGATCATCGGCCGTATCGTGCTGGACGCGTCGTTCTCGCCGGTTCGCCGTGTGAGCTATGCCGTGGAAAGCGCGCGTGTCGAACAGCGTACCGACCTCGACAAGCTCGTGATGAACATCGAAACCAACGGTGTGATTTCGCCGGAAGAAGCGATCCGTCAATCGGCGCGCATTCTGGTCGATCAGCTGTCGGTGTTCGCTGCTCTGGAAGGTACGGAAGCTACGGCTGAAGCGCCGTCGCGTGCGCCGCAGATCGATCCGATCCTGCTGCGTCCGGTGGATGATCTCGAGTTGACGGTTCGTTCCGCGAATTGCCTGAAGGCCGAGAACATTTACTACATCGGTGACCTGATCCAGCGCACGGAAAACGAGCTGTTGAAGACGCCGAATCTGGGCCGCAAGTCGCTGAACGAAATCAAGGAAGTACTGGCGTCGCGTGGTTTGACGCTCGGCATGAAGCTCGAGAACTGGCCGCCGGCTGGGCTGGACAAGTAATCGAGACTGCATCCGGGACGAAAGTCACCGTTGCACTACTGGCACGGACGCGGATTTTCCTTTAAAATCCGCGTCTTGCCTTTTTCACTACCGGCCCGTGCACTCGCCAACCTCCGGGTTCGCCGAGCGCGATAGAAGAGCTGGACCAAAACTTTGAATCGAAGGAATTAACATGCGTCACCGTCATGGTCTGCGGAAACTGAACCGCACGAGCAGCCACCGTCTGGCAATGCTCCGTAACATGTCCAACTCGTTGATCGAGCACGAAGTCATCAAGACGACGCTGCCGAAGGCGAAGGAACTCCGTAAAGTCGTCGAGCCGCTGATCACGCTCGGCAAGAAGCCGTCGCTGGCAAATCGTCGTCTCGCGTTCAACCGCCTGCGCGATCGTGATTCCGTCACGAAGCTGTTCGACGTGCTCGGCCCGCGTTTCGCGAACCGTCCGGGTGGCTACCTGCGCATCCTGAAGTTCGGTTTCCGCGTCGGCGACAACGCACCGATGGCACTGGTCGAATTGATGGACCGTCCGGAAGTCGAAGAAGTTGAAGTGCAAGAAGCTGAATAAGCTTCC
Source organism: Paraburkholderia sp. SSBN10T (assembly GCF_056619545.1). Taxonomy (NCBI): domain Bacteria; kingdom Pseudomonadati; phylum Pseudomonadota; class Betaproteobacteria; order Burkholderiales; family Burkholderiaceae; genus Paraburkholderia; species Paraburkholderia sp. SSBN10T. The sequence goes on along the minus strand of NZ_JBWQQI010000036.1, from coordinate 33,290 downwards.
TGCATAGTCGAAAAGGCCAGGCGAATGCCTGGCCTTTTTGTTTGTGGCGGGGCAAAACACCGAGGCAGTGCCTGGCCGCTCAACCCTCAGGCGACCTTCAGGTAGTCCTCAAGCAGTCCCCATACAGCCCTCCGGCAGCCGTCTGCGGCCGATCGAGTCCGGTGATACGATAGCGGCACATCCGTTACACCCCGCCGGAGCCGTCTGTGAGTTCGAATGTGACGTTGATCCTGACGACCGTGCCTGACGAGGACACGGCGCGGAAGCTCGCTGAGCAGGCGCTCGAGGCGCGGCTTGCCGCCTGCGTCAGCCGGCAGGGATCTGTCCATTCGACCTACCACTGGCAAGGCAAAATCGAGTCCGCGGACGAGATCCAACTGCTCTTCAAAACGAGCGCAGCACGGGCTCTGGAGCTCGAGTTGTTCATCCAGAAACACCACCCGTACGAGACACCTGAAATCCTCTGCTGGCAAGCCACGGCCTCCGCAGCCTACGGCCAGTGGGTCATTGCTGAAACTCAACGCCCAGTACATGTTTAACGCTCTCCACCGACGGGGGCGCGAGTCGCTACGCGCGGCCGTCCTGTTTTTCTCCTGCCTGCTGGTCGTCCTGATGTCCGCCGGCAAGGCGCGTGCCGCGGATGACTTCCTCGATCCGGCGGATGCCTTCAAGTTCAGCGCGACCGAGCAGCCCGGCGAAGTGCTCGTTCACTACAAGATCGCCGACGGTTATTACATGTACCGGGAGCGCTTTTCGTTCGCCACGCGCAACGGTACTGTGACGATCGGCGATCCGCAGTTGCCGGCCGGCCACGTGAAGTATGACGAGACCTTCGCAAAGAACGTCGAGACGTACCGCAATGAGCTGACGATTCGCATCCCGGTGAAACAGGCCGCCGGGCCGTTCGACCTGGCCGTGACTTCCCAGGGTTGTGCCGACGCCGGCATTTGCTATCCGCCCATGGAGCGCGTGTACCACGTCGACGGCGCCGCCCTGCACGCCGCTAGCGCCGAAGGGCCGCCAGCGGCGGTCGCACAGGCAGCGCCGGCCAACCCTGCACCAGCAGGGGGCACTGCCTCCTGGTACGAACGCACGACCAGCGCTGACTATGCGCAGTCGCTTCTGCAAGGCGGTAGCTTCTTCGCAATCGTCGGCCTGTTCTTCGTCGCAGGCGCCGTGCTGAGCCTGCTGCCGTGCTCCTATCCGATGATCCCGATCCTGTCGGCGATCATCATCGGTGAAGGGGCGCGCGTGACTCGCGGGCGCGGTTTCGCGCTTTCGCTTGCATATGTCATCGGCATGGCGTTGGTCTACACGGCGCTTGGAATTGCCGCGGCGCTGGTTGGCCAGAGCCTTGGCGCCTGGCTGCAGAATCCCTGGGTACTGGGCGCATTTGGCGTGCTGCTGACGGTCTTTGCCGTGACGCTGATAGCCGGCTATGACATTGCCTTACCCCAGCGTTGGCAGGATGGTGCTTCGCGTGCGTCGCAGGGTCGCTCCGGCGGCAAATTCGCGGCGGTGGCGGCCATGGGCGCACTGTCCGCGCTGGTTGTCGGCGCATGTATGACGGCGCCGTTATTCGCGATTCTGGCGTTTGTCGCCCACACCGGTAATGCTGTGCTCGGTGGCGCCGCGCTGTTCTCGATGGGGATCGGCCTAGGTGTTCCGCTTATGATCATCGGCCTTGGCGCCGGCACGCTCCTGCCGCGCGCGGGGGCATGGATGGACGGTGTGAAAGTCTTCTTCGGCGTGGTCTTGCTTGCCGCCGCGTTGTGGATCGTTTGGCCGGTGCTGGGCGCGGCTGCGCAGATGCTGTTGAGCGCGTCGTGGCTGCTGGTTGCGGCAGCCGCGTTGGGTTTGTTCTCACCGCCGGCCGGCACCAGCTCGTTGTGGCGCCGGCTCGGCCGCGGCCTGGGCGTCGCGCTGACCATCTGGGCAGCGGTGCTGCTGGTCGGGCTCGCAGCCGGCTCGTCGGATCCGCTCAGGCCGCTCGCGGTACTGGCCGCGCGCGGCGGCGTGAGTGAACTGGCCGGCACTTCGCCAGGCGCGCCGACCGCTGCTCCTGCCGACAGCCTCACGTTTGCACCCGTGCGTTCGTCGACCCAGCTCGACCAGGCGGTCAAGACCGCTGCGCAGCCGGCGATGCTCGACTTCTATGCGGACTGGTGCGTGAGCTGCAAGGAGATGGAGAAGTTCACCTTTACCGACCCGCGCGTGCATGCCCGTCTGCAGCAACTGAATCTGTTGCGCGCGGATGTGACCGCGAACACTCCCGATGACCAGGCATTGCTGAAGCGCTTCAAGCTGTTCGGACCGCCGGGCATCATTTTCTTCGATCAAAGCGGCGTCGAAGTGCTGCGCGTCGTGGGCTACGAGTCGGCCGATACGTTCCTGCATAACCTCGACCGTCTCGCAACACCTCCGCAGTCCTAGCGAGAGCTTTCAGACCAGGCGCCCGGGTGAACAAGCTCCAGCAGCAAGACATAAAAAAGCGGAGGCGCTGTGACCAACGCCTCCGCTATCGTGTCAGGCATCAGGCGCCTGACATCACCCATCGCGAGGCGCTCAAAACAGCGCCTCGAAACACCGTTACTTCTGCGCCCGCAAGATGCGCGCTGCATCGAGCGCAAAGTACGTCAGCACGCCGTCCGCTCCCGCCCGCTTGAACGCCAGCAGCGATTCCATCATCGCCTTGTCGTGATCGAGCCAGCCGTTCTGCGCGGCCGCCTTGAGCATCGCGTACTCGCCGCTGACCTGATAGACATAAGTCGGGAAACGGAACTCGTCCTTCACGCGGCGCACGATATCGAGGTACGGCATGCCTGGCTTCACCATCACCATGTCCGCGCCTTCCTCGATGTCCGCGCGCACTTCGCGCAGCGCTTCATCGGAATTCGACGGGTCCATCTGATAGGTCATCTTGTTGCCCTTACCGAGGTTCGTCGCGGAACCGACAGCATCGCGGAACGGACCGTAGAAGGCCGACGCGAACTTGGCCGAGTAGGCCATGATCCGCGTGTGGATGTGATCCTCGCTCTCGAGCATTTCGCGAATCGCGCCAATGCGCCCATCCATCATGTCCGACGGCGCGACGATATCGACACCCGCTTCGGCTTGAGCACGTGCCTGTTCGACGAGAATCTCGACGGTCTCGTCGTTGATCACATAACCCGTTTCATCGAGCACGCCGTCCTGGCCATGGCTCGTATACGGATCGAGCGCGACGTCGGTCAGAATGCCCAGATCCGGGAAACGCTTTTTCAGTTCGCGAACGGCGCGCGGAATCAGACCGGCTTCGTTGGTGGCCTCGCGGCCATCCGGGGTCTTCAACGACGGCTCGATCGCCGGAAACAGCGACAACACGGGCACGCCCAGTTCGACGCACTGCTCGGCCACGCCCATCAGCAGGTCGACCGACACACGCTCGACGCCCGGCATCGACGGCACGGCTTGCCGCACGTTGGTGCCTTCGACGACGAACACGGGGTAGATCAGGTCATTGGTGGTAAGGATGTTTTCGCGCATGAGACGGCGCGAGAAGTCGTCACGGCGCATGCGGCGCGGACGGTGATGCGGATAGAAGCTCATATCGAATGTCTTGGATATCGTGGAGATGACAAAAACGCCTGCCTCCGCTTGCTGGAAACTCTTTTTGAGACAATGGTATATCATACCGATCGAGCAAGGCGCGATGCGCTGACCTCCCCGCTTCTCCTCCCTGAGCGGGTGCCTGTCGTTTTTCGATTAGGCTGTTTGGCCCGCCGTCAGTAGCGGCGGGTTTTTTTATGGGCGAACGAAATAGGGCCCAGACCGGGTCCCGGCATTGCCCATGCCGCACTCAGGTGCTTATTCGGCAGGCGCTGTATTTACTCGGCAGCGTTCGTGCCGCCTGTCTCTTCAGGGATCAGCCAGCCTTCGATCAACTCGTGGGCCTCATCCAGACCGATCCGTTTGAGGGCCGAGAACAACTGGGCGGTCAATTCTCCCTGGTAGCCCGCCGCGCGATATTCGGCCAGACCCTTCTGGGTGGCCCGCAGCGCGTTGATGCTCTCCTGCCGCGTCAATTTGTCGCACTTTGTCAGCAGGGTATGGATCGGCTTGCCGGTCGGCGCAAACCACTCAATCATCCTGCGGTCCAGATCGGTCAGCGGACGCCGTGAATCCATCATCAGGATCATGCCGCGCAGTTGCGAGCGCGATTGCAGGTAGCTGGACAGCAGCGCCTCCCAGTGCGCCTTGGCGGCCCCGGGCACTTCCGCATAGCCGTAACCGGGCAGATCCACCAGATTCGCCACTGGCTCCGCCGCCGGTCCGACCGAGAAGTAGTTGATGTGCTGCGTGCGGCCCGGGGTCTTACTGGCGAACGCGAGGCGCTTCTGGTTGCACAGGAGATTGATTGCCGTCGACTTGCCCGCATTCGAGCGCCCGGCAAACGCAATTTCGGGTTGCGGGGTGGCCGGCAGATCACGCAGGTGATTGACGGTCGTAAAGAAGCGGGATTGGTGGAGCAGGAAGGACATGGGGGAACCAGAATATGAGACGCCGGGGAACCCGGGGTGGGGACGGGTCAAGCCCGACTGGCGTCTAAGCGATTAGCGAGTTATTGTACAATACGATGGTTTACTGAAGACCTGAGGGGCCAGCGCGCGTGCCTCTGCGGTAAATCGGTCACCGTCGTTTTGCAGAACCTCTAATTCCCACAAGACGAAACAGGGTGTGCGAATGAATCGACTGTGCAAAGCTCTGATAGTGTTTCAAGTAGCGGCAGGTCTTTCAGGTTTGGCAGTTCAGGCGCGAGCAGCAGATCCGGCAAAACCGGACATCAATCGGGGGCAGGCAATTGCGGCGCAAGTATGCGCGTCGTGTCACGGTGCCGACGGCAATAGCGCCGGCGGGGCTTATCCCAAGCTGGCCGGCCAGCACCCCGAATATCTCGTCAAGCAGTTGATGGATTTCAAAACCCAGCCCGGTGCGAGGCAGCCTGCGCGTAATAATGCGATTATGGCCGGCATGGCCGCAGCGCTGTCCGATCAGGATATGGTGAACGTTGCCGCATATTTTGCGGCCCAGACGCCGAAGCCGGGTTACGCACACGACAAGAACACCGTCCCGCTGGGACAGAAGATTTATCGCGCGGGCATCGCCGAACGGGCTGTGCCGGCATGTGCGAGCTGTCACGGGCCTACCGGTCAGGGCATTCCGGTGCAGTATCCGCGGCTGTCCGGGCAATGGGCGGACTACACGGTGACACAGTTGAACGCGTTCACGCAGGGTTCGGGCGCGCGCAGCAACAATGATGCAATGCATACCATTGCGTCGCGGTTGTCGGATAGCGACATCAAGGCTGTGGCCGATTACATCGCGGGCTTGCATTAAGAAGCCCGCACGCAAGTGCAACCGGCCCAGCGAGGCCGGTGAAAAACAAGAAAAGGGTGATGGCGTCGTGCGCTTCGTGTGTCAGCGGCGGCCGTTCACCCTTTTTTGCTGTTCTGTCGGAGTGTGAATGAGCGTCACCACGTCGGGTATTGAAATGAAGTCGGGCCAGCGGCCCATCCGTCGCGTCGTCGAGTTGTTGAGTTCGATGCGATTTGCCATCGCGCTGCTGGTGATCCTGTCGATTGCCAGCATCATCGGCACCGTCCTTACCCAGGACGACCCGTATCCCAATTACGTCAATCAGTTCGGCCCGTTCTGGGCGGACATCTTCCGTTCGCTGAGCCTGTACACCGTGTACAGCGCATGGTGGTTCATGCTGATCCTCGGTTTTCTGATGGTCTCGGTGTCGCTGTGCGTGATCCGCAATGCGCCGAAGATGATCGCCGACATGAAAAGCTGGAAGGACAAGGTCCGCGAATCGAGCCTGCGGGCGTTTCACCACAAGGGCGAGTTCGCGGTCGGCGGCACGCGCGAACAGACCACAGCCACACTGGCGAAACTGTCGGGCCGGCTCGGCTACAAGTTCGTCACGCGTGAATCGAATGGCGCGACGCTGATCGCCGCCAAGCGCGGCGCGCTCACCAAACTTGGCTATATTTCGGCGCACCTTGCCATCGTCATCATCTGCCTGGGGGGCCTGCTCGACAGCAATCTGCCGATCAAGCTGCAGATGTGGATGTTCAACAAGACGCCCATCAACAGCAACTCGGTGATCAGCGACATTCCGCCCGAGCATCGCCTGTCGCAGTCCAACCCGACGTTTCGCGGTTATGCGTGGGTGCCGGAAGGCGAGCATGTCTCGACGGCGATCCTGAACCAGCCGAGCGGGTCGCTGATCCAGGATCTGCCGTTTTCGATCCAGTTGAACAAGTTCATTGTCGACTACTACTCGACGGGCATGCCGAAGCTGTTCGCGAGCGACATTGTCGTGATCGATCACAAGACCGGCCAGAAAATTCCGGCGCGGGTCGAAGTGAACCAACCTTTCGAGTACGACGGCGTGTCGATCTACCAGTCGAGCTTCCAGGACGGCGGCTCGCAGATGCAGATGACCGCCTATCCGATGACCGGCGACAGTGCGAAAACCGCCCCGTTCGGTGGCACGATCGGCAACTCGGCCCCCTTGGGCAACGCGGTGCCCGGCGCGGACGGCCAGACCATCGAATTCGCCGATTTCCGCGCCATCAACGTCGAAAACGTCTCGAACGGCAATGGCGCCAACGATGCACGCGGCGTCGCGCATCAGTCGCTGAAGGAAGCCTTCGACGAGCGCCTCGGCTCGGGCGCGAAAACCTCGAAGCCGCTGGATCTGCACAATGTCGGTCCGTCGGTGCAGTACAAGGTGCGTGGCAAGGACGGCCAGGCGCGCGAGTACAACAACTACATGCTGCCGGTCGACGTGAGCGGCGAGAAGATGTTCCTCGCCGGCATGCGCATCAATCCGGACGATCCGTTCCGCTATCTGCGCATTCCCGCCGACCAGGGCGGTACGGTCAAGGAATGGATGAACCTGCGCGCCACGCTGGAGAATCCGGCCATGCGCGCCGCCGCGGCGCACCGTTTCGCGCAGCGCTCGGTGCCGGCGTCCAACGCGGACCTGCAGCAGCACCTCGAAGAAAGCGCGCTGCGCGTGCTGACCCTATTTGCGGGCGGCGACAGCAGTATCGGCATGATGCAGGGCGGCCAGAACATTGGCGGCTTCCAGGCGATCGCGGCGTTCATCGACCGTTCGGTACCGAAGGGCGAGCAGGAGAAAGCGGCCTCGCTGCTGCTGCGCATGCTCGAAGGCTCGACCTGGGACTTGTGGCAACTGGCCCGCGAGCAGGCCGGCGAGGCTGACGTCACGCCTTCGGCGGACAACAGCCTGTTCATTCAGAGCTCGATCAACGCGATATCCGACAGCTTTTTGTATGGATCGCCTGTCTATTTACAGCTCGACTCATTCAGGCAGGTGCAAGCTTCGGTATTTCAGTTGACGCGCGCGCCGGGCAAAAAAGTCGTGTATCTTGGCAGCCTGCTCCTCGTATTGGGCATCTTCTCGATGTTCTACGTCCGCGAGCGGCGTCTCTGGTTCTGGATCAAAGACGCCGATTACGGCACGAACGTCGTGATGGCGATGTCGAGCGCGCGCAAGACGCTCGATTTCGACAAGGAGTTTGCTCAGACGCGCGACGCCGTCGGCGCCGTGCTGGGTGCCAAACCCAGCGACGCAGCCGACAAGGCCGGCACCTCCGGTGCATCGTCCGCAGGCTCACACGATACGACCCGGTAAGATCATGGACTTGACTCAGGTTTCCTCATCCCCTTCGCGCAGCAGCGCGTCGGCCAAGAACGCGGCAGCGGCGGCCCGGCCGGAACAGCATCCGGCGCTGCTCGACGAGCGGCCGTTTCTGAAACGCCTCGGTATATTCGACTGGCTGTTCGCGCTGGCGATGGTCGGGGGCGCGGGGTTCGCGCTGTCGCGCTATCACCCGTTCATGAACTATTACGACAAGCTGGTGCTGGTGTGCGCGGTGCCGGTTTTTGTCACGCTTGGCTGGCGCTGGAAGCCCGCGCGGCTCCTGATCGCCGGTATTGCGGTGCTGTCGCTGTTTGCGATCCAGGTCTATCAGGGCGACCTGACCCGGGCCGATAGCGCGTTCTTCCTCAAATACTTCCTGTCGAGCCAGTCCGCCATCCTGTGGATGAGCGCGCTGTTCGTGCTGGCTACGCTGTTCTACTGGATCAGCTTGCTGTCGCGCTCGCCCACGGGAGCCGCAATTGGTTCGAAGATGACGTGGGCCGCCGTGCTGATGGGCTTTGTCGGCCTGATGGTGCGCTGGTACGAGTCGTACCTGATCGGCTCGGACGTGGGTCATATCCCCATCTCGAACCTGTATGAAGTGTTCGTGCTGTTCAGCCTGATCACCGCGCTCTTCTACCTGTACTACGAGCAGCACTACAACACCCGGGCGCTCGGCGCCTTCGTGCTGCTGGTGATCAGCGCCGCGGTCGGCTTCCTGATGTGGTACTCGATTTCGCGCGATGCGCAGCAGATCCAGCCGCTCGTGCCGGCGCTACAAAGCTGGTGGATGAAAATCCACGTGCCGGCTAACTTCATCGGCTATGGCAGCTTTGCGCTGTCGGCAATGGTCGGAGTCGCCTATCTGGTGAAGGAAAAAGGCGTGCTGGCGGACCGCCTGCCGCCGCTCGAAGTGCTCGACGACCTGATGTACAAGTCGATTGCGGTCGGTTTTGCGTTCTTCACCATTGCCACGATCCTCGGCGCGCTGTGGGCCGCGCAGGCTTGGGGCGGCTACTGGAGCTGGGACCCGAAGGAAACCTGGGCGTTGATCGTCTGGCTGAATTACGCAGCCTGGCTGCACATGCGGCTGATGAAGGGCCTGCGCGGTGCAGTTGCCGCATGGTGGGCGCTGACTGGCCTGCTGGTCACCACGTTCGCGTTCCTCGGCGTGAATATGTTCCTCTCCGGGCTGCATAGCTACGGCAAGCTGTAATATCCGTCTTGCTCAACCGACCAAGAACCGCCGTGTGCCCTGCACCGGCGGTTTTTCTTTGGAACGGGAATATTCGCGCATCCAGAGTGTTGGTCTGAACAGTACCTATGGATGAGTAGTCGAACGATCGTCAACGTGGCCCGCCGGGCCAGCAGGAGTTGCACCATGTGGATCAAGCGAAGCGACAGGATTGCACTGCAGGGCGACGACATCGCCCGCAGCGAAATCACGCCGAGGCGCGTGTACGAGAACCGGCGGCGCGTGCTGCGGGCGGCCGGCGCGGCAGCGATGGGCAGTCTGATCGGCGCGAGCGGCGAGGCGTTCGCCGAGTATGCTTCGCCGGACGCGAAGGGACAGAAGCTGGCCGCGAAGACGAATCCCAGGTTCGTCGCGACGGATAAGGTCACGCCTTACAAGGACATCACCACCTACAACAACTTTTACGAGTTTGGGACCGACAAGAGCGACCCGGCGCAGAATGCCGGCACGTTGCGGCCGCACCCTTGGCGAGTGAGCGTCGAAGGCGAGGTGAAGAACGCCAAGGTGTACAACATCGACGATCTGCTGAAGATGGCGCCGCTCGAGGAGCGTGTGTACCGGCACCGCTGTGTGGAGGGCTGGTCGATGGTGATGCCGTGGATCGGGTTTCCGTTGTCGGAGCTCATCAAGCGGGCCCAGCCTAACGGCAATGCCAAATACGTGCAGTTCATCACCCTGGCCGATCCGTCGCAGATGCCGGGCCTGTCCACGCCGATTCTGGACTGGCCGTACTCCGAGGGACTGCGGATGGACGAAGCGATGAATCCGCTGACCTTGCTGACGGTGGGCGTCTACGGTGAAGTGCTGCCCAACCAGAACGGCGCGCCGTTGCGGATCATCGTTCCCTGGAAATACGGCTTCAAGAGCGGCAAGTCGCTGGTGAAGATCCGCTTCGTCGACAGGCAGCCGGCCACGAGCTGGAACACCTACGCACCCAACGAATATGGCTTCTACTCGAACGTGAACCCGAATGTCGACCATCCACGCTGGAGCCAGGCTACCGAGCGGCGCATCGGCGAAGACGGCTTTTTCACGCCCAAGAGAAAGACGCTGATGTTCAACGGCTACGGCGATCAGGTTGCCTCGCTGTATCAGGGCATGGACCTGAAGAAGAACTTCTGAACGGGATGCGCCATGGCCTCTGAAACACCAACCGTCTCCGAGCCTGCTTCACGGCGGCAGCCGTCTGCTGCCAGGCGTCCCGCCGCGGCGGGCGCCCGCTGGGTGGTGCCGGCGAAGATCGCCGTTTTCGTGGCGGCGTGGTATCCGCTCGCACGGATCGTGTTGTTCGGCTTGACCGACCGGCTCGGCGCCAATCCGATCGAGTTCATCACTCGCTCAACCGGTCTGTGGACTCTGGTATTCCTGTGCATCACGCTTGCTGTGACGCCGTTGCGCCGCTTGACCGGGGTGGGCGCGCTGGTGCGGTTTCGGCGCATGCTGGGGCTGTACGCATTCTTCTACGCCACGCTGCATTTCACGACCTACCTGTGGTTCGACAAATGGTTCGACGTGGCGGCCATCCTGAAAGACATCGGCAAGCGCCCGTTCATCATGGTCGGTTTCGCGGCCTTCGTGCTGCTGATCGCTCTGGCCGCGACCTCGCCGCGCGCGATGGTCCGCAAGCTGGGGCGCCGCTGGCAGAGCCTGCACCGCGCGATTTACGCGATCGGTGTGCTCGCGATCCTGCATTTCTGGTGGATGAAATCCGGCAAGCACGATCTGCTGCTGCCGAAGATCTACGGCGCAATCATGGTTGCCCTGCTGGGCTGGCGGTTGCTCGGGTGGTTGCGCGAGCGCATGGCCGTGTCAGCCGCGAAGAGGTGAACGTGCGCCGCTGGCCGTCTTGAGCGCCACCTAACAAAAAGGCGATGCCGCAGTGGCATCGCCTTTTTGTTGGCGGCGTGTCAAGCCGTTATCCGTTATCCGGCCCCTCAATCGGGCAAGATGGCCTCGCCGGCGAACAACTGCTTGACCTCTTCGCGGGCGCGGACCTGGTGCACCTTGTCACCGTCGACCATGACTTCAGCGGCACGCGGACGCGTGTTGTAATTCGAGCTCATCACGAAACCGTAGGCGCCCGCCGAGCGCAGCGCGATCAGATCGCCGGCTTCGATTGCCAGCAGGCGCTCGCGGCCCAGCCAGTCGCCGCTTTCGCAGACCGGGCCGACCACGTCGTACAGATGCGCCGGGGAATCGCGCTTCACGACCGGTTCGATGCGGTGATACGCCTCGTACATGGCCGGACGCGCGAGATCGTTCATCGCCGCGTCGACGATGGCAAAGTTCTTTTCCGCGCCGGGCTTGAGAAACTCGACACGCGTGAGCAGCACGCCGGCATTGCCGACCAGCGAACGACCCGGTTCGAAATACACCTCGCGATGGCCGTGACCGCGCGCTTCGATACGATCGAGCACGGTACGTACGAACTCGCCGATCTCGGGCGGCGTTTCGTCGTCATAGGTGATGCCGAGACCGCCGCCCACGTCGATATGGCGGATCGACAGGCCGTCGGCTTCGATCTGTTCGACCAGTTCGAGCAGCTTGTCCACCGCGTCCAGATAAGGGGCAACCTCGGTGATCTGCGAGCCGATATGGCAGTCGATCCCGACCACCTCGAGGTGCGTCATGGCCGCGGCGGCGCGGTAAGTGGCGCGCGCCTCGTCGAACGCCACGCCGAACTTGTTCGACTTCAGGCCGGTGGAAATGTACGGATGTGTTTTCGCGTCGACGTCGGGATTCACGCGCAGCGAGACCGGCGCTTTCTTGCCCACCGACGCAGCCACGGCGTTCAGGCGGTCGAGCTCGGGAATCGATTCGACGTTGAAGCCCTTGACACCCGCTTCGAGCGCTTCGCGCATCTCTGCGGCGCTTTTGCCGACGCCCGAAAAGACGACGTTTTCCGCTTTGCCGCCGGCCGCGAGGACGCGCGCCAGCTCACCGCCGGAGACGATATCGAAGCCGGCACCGAGCCTTGCGAACACGTTCAGCACAGCGAGATTGCTGTTCGCCTTGACGGCCACGTGTACGGTGGCGCGGCGGCCTGCGCATGCGCCCGCATAGGCTTGCCATGCAGCGGTAAGCGCCGCGCGCGAATACACGTACAGCGGCGTGCCGAACTGCTCGGCAAGGGAAACGGCGGACACGCCTTCTGCGTGCAGGACGCCGTCGACATAGGCAAATGCGGATCGAGTCATGCGAAAGTCTTATTGAACGGGGGTGCTGTCGGAGGCCGGCGATTGCGGTGCCGATGCGGCCGAGTCAGGTACGGTACGGAGTTCGGTTTCCGGCGCAAGCGTCAACGGTGTACCCGATGTGTCGGGTATCGTGCCGGACGCCGCTTTCACTGCGTCAGTGGACGGCGTCTGGGTTGCGTCGGCGGGTTTGGCCGGCAAGGGCGGCACGGTCGGCATATAGAGCGGCCCGCGTTGCCCGCAGCCACCAAGAGCGCAACCTGCGACAATGACCAGAGCGGCTACAATCGCGCGGGGCTGCCTAAAGCCGGGCGCCGATGCGCGGGGCTGCGTTAAGCCAAACGCCCTTGAGCGGGGCGCCCACGCGTCGGGCGCCGTTTTGCGCATCCGAGAAACAACTCGCATGACTGTCCCTGAAAAAATGATCGTTGGAGTTTAGCATGTCCGATAGCGAATACCTGACCCGCGCCGAGGCTGCACTTGCGGCCATCGAACGCACGCTCGACGATACGGAAGCCGATATCGAGTTCGAACGCAGCGGCAACGTTTTGACACTCGAGTTCGAGAACGGCTCGAAGATTATCGTGAACCTGCAACCGCCGATGCGGGAAATCTGGATCGCGGCAAAGGCGGGAGGTTTCCATTTCCGCTTTACCGACGATGCATGGCGCGATACCCGCAGCGGCACCGAGTTCTTCGCCGCGCTCTCGGACTACGCGACGCAGCAGGCCGGCGAGCCGGTTCGCTTCCAGCCGTAAGCGCGGCGCTTCGGCGGCGTCTCGCCTGAAGCCGGATGCGATAGCGGATGGTGCGTGATCACCCGCTCGCGATCGCATGACACGGCCGCAATCTTGCCGGCACGCCTCGTTGAGCGCGCGCCGGCACAGCCGCTAATGACCGCGGAACAGGTTCATGATGTCCTGCTTTTCCTGGTCGCCAACCTGTTCCGGTGCCGGCGCTTGCGCCGCGCCGGATGCCCCTTCGCTCGAGTCCGCATCCAGCTCGGCCTGACTGACTCCGACGGTCGAGACGAAACCGTTTCCCGGCGTGAAGTTGTCGAAATACAGTTCGTCGCCGAGCGTGACGACTCCCTGTGGCATCGGCGTCTTGTATTCGGGTATGCCCTTCAGTGCCTTGCCCATGTAATCGATCCACACCGGCAACGCCAGACCGCCGCCGGTTTCCTTGTCGCCGAGACTGCGCGGATTGTCGTAGCCGATCCATGCAATCGCAGTGAGCGTGTGCTGATAACCCGCAAACCAGGCGTCGCGTGAATCGTTGGTCGTGCCGGTTTTGCCGGCGAGGTCGGTGCGCTTCAGGATATTGGTCTTTGCTCCCGTGCCGCGCTGCGCGACGCTTTGCAACAGGCTGTTCATGACGTAGGCATTGCGCACGTCGATGGCGTACGGCGCGCTTTGTCCCGCGACGAGCGGCTTGGCCTGTGCCACGACGATGCCACGCTGGTCGGTCACTTCCGCAATCAGATACGGGTTGATCCGATATCCGCCATTGGCGAACACCGAGAAACCGCCGGCCATCTGCAACGGTGTGACGAGACCGGCGCCGAGCGCCATCGGCAGATAGGCCGGATGGCGATCCGCATCGAAGCCGAAACGGGTGATGTACTGCTGCGCGTATTTCGGGCCGATGTGGTTGAGGATCCGGATCGACACGAGGTTCTTCGATTTCTGCAGCGCGGTGCGCATCGTCATCGGGCCGTCGAAGCCGCCGCCGTAGTTCTTCGGCTCCCACGCCTGGCCACCGGTTTCCGCGGCGCTGAAGAAGAGCGGCGCGTCGTTGATGACGGTGGCCGGCCCGAGGCCCTTTTCCAGCGAAGCCGAGTAGATAAACGGCTTGAAGCTCGAGCCCGGTTGCCGCCACGCCTGGGTGACGTGATTGAACTTGTTCTTGTTGAAGTCGAAACCGCCAACCAGCGCGCGGATCGCCCCATCTTGCGGCACGACCGAGACGAAGGCGCCTTCGACCTGCGGCAACTGCGTGACCGACCAGTTGCCGTCGTCACCCTTGACGACGCGGATGATCGCGCCGGGACGGATGCGCTGATTCGGCTGCGCGCGCGGGCCGAGTGCGAAGGCGGCGAAACGCAGGCCGTCGCCCTGCAACGTCGCGACATTGCCGTCGGCGAGGGTCGCCTCGACCTGTTTGGGATTGGCGGTGGTTACCACGGCCGCGATGATTTCGCCGTTGTCGGGATGTTCGAGCAATGCGTCGTCGATCGCCTGTTCGCGCTCGTCCGCATCCGTGGGCAGATCGATAAAGGCTTCCGGCCCTCGGTAGCCGTGGCGCCGCTCGTAGTCCATCAGACCTTTGCGTAACGCACGGTATGCGACATCCTGATCCGCCGAGTCGATCGTCGTCACGACATTTAGCCCACGTGTGTAGGCCTCTTCGTGATATTGCGCATACATCATCTGACGGACCATTTCCGCGATGTATTCCGCGTGCACGCTGAACTCTTTACCCGCGCCCTTGACGGCGATTGGCTGCCTACTCGCTTCGTCGTACTGTTCCTGCGTGATGTAGTGCAACTCCAGCATGCGCTGCAGGATGTACTCCTGACGAACCCTGGCGCGCTTAGGGTTGACGACCGGGTTATAGGCGGAGGGAGCCTTGGGCAAACCGGCGAGCATGGCGGATTCGGCTAGCGTCAGATCCTTCATGTCCTTGCCGAAATACACTCGTGCCGCGCTTGCGAAGCCATATGCGCGCTGGCCCAGATAGATCTGATTCATGTACACCTCGAGAATCTGATCTTTCGACAGCTTCGACTCGATCTTGTACGCGAGCAACATCTCGTAGATCTTGCGCGTGTAGGTTTTTTCGCTCGAGAGAAAGAAATTGCGGGCCACCTGCATCGTGATCGTGCTGGCGCCTTGCGTGGCGTGACCGTTGGTCAGCGCGACGAAGCCGGCGCGCGCGATACCTGTCAGATCGACGCCGCCGTGATCGTAGAAGCGCGCGTCTTCAATGGCGAGCACGGCCTTCTTGAGACTGTCGGGCACGTCCTGAATATGTACTACGTCGCGCCGCTCTTCGCCGAATTCTCCGATCAGCACGTGGTCTGCCGTGTAAATGCGCAGCGGCACTTTCGGACGGTAGTCGGTGAGCGCGTCGAGCGAAGGCAGGTTCGGCGTGGCCACGACCAGCGCGTAGCCGAGCACGAGCCCGGCACACGCGATGCCGGCGAACATCAAACCTACCAGCCCCAGAACGAGCTTCAGCCACAACGGACGTTTGCGCTTCTGCGGCGCGGGCGGAGCAGACGTAGGGGACGAAGATTGCATATGAATACCAAAAAAACAGTCCCGCGATTATAGCCGCCTGGCTCGTCAGCTTTCGGCGTGCTTACAGATGGGTGGCAGGCCGCGCAGGGGATGACCTTACTGTAGACGCTTTGAGGTCGTCTCGGGAGCCGTGGAACTCACGTTAGCCATTCGGCCGAATATCGCGCAACGCGGCGGCTGCGCACAATTCTCCTCTCAGGAAACAGCAGGGTATTCCCACGTTTTCCGGCCTCCTCGGGGGCGTGACGCGCAGCGTCAGGAACGGGACTGCCCGGTACTCGCAAGCGAATGGTTCGCCGCGTGTATCGCGTATTTGGCATGTATCTGAAGGGAGGCGGAATGGCGTTCAGAAGTTCGTTACTGGTGAAGGTGCGACGTTTTGCTGCGGGAATCGACTTGAGTCCGCAGGCGGTGAGACTGGTGGTGTTGAGTCAGCGTGTGCCCGTGGGTGGTCCCGTGCGGGTCGAGTATCTCGCAGCCGTGCCGCTTGCCGCAGGGGCCGTGGCGGGCGTCGAGATCGTGGATCGCGCGGCGGTGATCCGCGCATTGCGCGACGTGTTCGCGGAACTGCCGCGACCCTGTGCATCCAATTCTCTGCGCTGCACCATGGCACTGCCCGCTTCGGCGACGCTGATGTCGAGTGTGCCGTTGGCGCAGTTGGGCGGCGTGGATGCCGTAACGGCCGCGAGCGGCGCCTCGCTCGCGGCACTGGAGTCGGCCGTGTTGGGCGAAGCTGAGCGGATCGCGGGGATCGAGCGCCATGCGCTGGCGGTCGACTGGTTCATAGACCGCTCGCCGCGTCGCGCGGGTTCCGTGACGATCGCGTCAGCCACACGCCAGCATCTGGAGGCTCGCATCGAGTGTGCGGCGGCGGCCGGCGTGACATTGACGGCCATCGACGGCGAGCCGCACGCCGCGCTGCGCGCGCTGGTGCATACGGCCGCCCTCGAAGTGGAGCCGCACGAAACCTATGCCGCGATCTGGATCGGTGCGGACGGCGTATATGGCTGGCGCATCGCCGACGAAGCCGTCGCCGGCGAGATGCACTATCCCGCTCCCGAGCACGAAGATCTGGCTGACGCGCTGCGCGACCTTGCAGGCGGCGGCGCACTCGGCTGCGCGTTGCTCGGAGGCGAACTGGACTTGCTTGATGGGGTCGGTTTTTCTGTCGCGGATCTCGGCGATGTGCTGGGCTGCACGGTGCTGTCGTTCGAATGCGTTGCAATGGGCGACTGCGCGCGACCGTTGTCCGCCGAATTGTTGCGCGAGCCGAACTGCGTGGTGGCGTTCGGTCTCGCATTGCGCGGGGTGATGGAATGACGTGGATGAACTTGCGCATGGGGGCGGCCGGTCAAGCGGTCTGGATCGGCGGCTTCAATCTTCTGCCGTACCGGCAACGCGACGCCCGGCGCGCGCGGCGGCGCTGCCTGCTCGAATGGCTGGCCGCGGCATTACTGGGTTGCGCGGCGGTGCTGGCGGTGGCCGGCTGGCAGACCTTCGAACGTACCCGGCTGGATAGGCAGCGTGTGTCGAGCGAGCAGGAACTGGCGCGCCTTGTTACGCCGCTTGCGGAGCACGCGAGACTGCGTCACGAGGCTGATGAGCGCAGCCACCGTTACACGCGTGCGGTTGCGCTATCCGGACCGTCGATGCGTCTGCTCGATCTGCTCGACACCTTGAGCCGTGTGCCGGCGGATGACGTGATCCTGCAGCAGGTGCGGCAGCACGGGCACGAGACGGAGCTGCTTGCGACCTCGAAGGATCCTTTGGCGTCCACGCTGTGGCTCAAGCAATTGAGCACGGCGCGTGGCGTCAAGAGCGCCGAGGTCGCCGATCTGCGTCCCTTGGCGAATACCGGACGTGGCGCCGCAGCGAGCGGCGGAAGTCCGATCGAGCTTGCCGCACGCTTGCGGTGGGATGGTGCCGCTAAAGACGCGACGCCGCGGGGCGTTTCCGCGAGCCGGCAGTCACACGGGCCGGCTCGGCCAGGAGGCGCGCGATGAGCACCTTGTTTGCCCAGCATGGCGTAGGCGCGGGTGCGACGGCGCCGCTCTCGAACTGGCTGAATTGCCTGCGTGTGCCGCTTGCGGCGTGGAGCGGACGGCGCCGGCTTCTGGTCGCGGGGCTGATAGTCATGGTTGTGTTCTGTGTCGGCGCGAACGCGTGGATCTCTGCAGATCTGGCCGGCGTGCAGGCAGGCCACGCGGCTCTCTCCGCGGCTCGGCGCCAGCTCATCAAGGCGCAGCGCTCGCTCGGCGAGTTGCCTGAACTGCGTCGTGCCGTCGCGGCTATCCCAATTGGACCGGTGCCGGCAGAGTCGTGGACGCCGGCTGACGACGTGCGTCTGATCTCACTGCTGGCAGCCCGCAGCGGCGTGACTTTGCTCACTCTGGCGCCGGGCGCAGAAAACGGTGCGGGGCTGGATACGATGCGCTCGATGCGTCTGACCGCCCAGGCAGACTTCCTGCACCTGATGGTGTTTCTGCGCGGCCTGTCGGACTTGCCGCTGCTGGTCGTGCCCGAAGACGTGACAGTCAAGCGCGGTGCCGGCGACTTGCAAATCAGCGCGAACCTGCATCTGTTCCGGGCGCTGAATCCTGCGCCGGCCCACCCTGAGCTTGTCGCCGATGAAGACCTGGACGACGAGGAGGTGGTGTTCTACGACCCGTTTTCAGCGCAACCGCAACCGCAGGCGGACGGGGACGCGGTGCAGGCCGGCCTGCTGCGGCTAGCCGGTCTGTTGCGCGACCGTGCGCACGGCCTCGCCCTGCTGGAAACCGCCGATGGCGCCGCAATCGTCGAGCGAGGTCAGCGTATGGGGGACGAGCGGGTCACGGATATCGATGCGCTCAGTATCACGCTGACGAATCGTGTCGGTTTCCGCACCCTTGCTCTGACGGAGGCCTTATGAGGACGTGTGCTGAGCGCATTCGGCTGGCAACTGGCGCTGCCTGTCTGTTTGTAGGCGCGGCGCAGGCGGCGCTGCCGCCGCTTCCCGCCTTCATGCCGCCCGACAACGCGGTCGAGCGGTACGACGCAGTGCCGTTACCGAGCAACTTCCCGGTCGACGCGCCGAACCCGTTTCTCGGCTCGGACTCCGCAGACGACACGCAGGCGTCCGTGCGTCCGGAAAGCGCAATCGGCCAGGACCGCGCCGCGAGCGCCGGCATCGACGGCGCGCCACCGGACGGCGCTCAAGTCGACGGCACTCCTCCCGACGGCGTGTCGCCCCCGGCTTCGGGCGCTACGGCGAACCGGGAGCCAGCACCGGCCCATACCCTCGAAGGCCCGCCGGTGCCGCTCCCCCCGGCGCAGCACCTTGGCGACGAGTCCAACCGCTCGAGCGACGACGGCCTCGCTCCCGATAAGCCGATCTCGCTGAACTTCCAGCGCGCGGAACTAGGCGCGGTCCTGAACGCGTTCGCCCAGTTCACAGGCCTGAACATTGTCGCGAGCGACCGCGTACGCGGCACGGTGTCGCTGCGGCTCGACAAGGTGCCGTGGCGTACCGCCTTCGATACCCTGCTCGACGTCAACGGCCTCGCGATGGAGCGTCACGGCAATCTGATCTGGGTCGCGCCGCTCGCCGATCTGGCAGCGCGTGGACGACAGCGCTTCGAGGCGCACGCGCGGGTAGCGGATCTGGAGCCACTCGCAAGCCGCACGTTCGAGTTGCACTACGCGCATGCGGAAGACGTGCGGCGCTTGCTGACCGGCTCGGGAAGCCAGCGGGTGCTGTCGAAGCGCGGCGCGGCAATGGCGGATCCGCGCACCAACCTGCTGTTCGTCACAGATCTGAAAGCGCGTCTCGCGCAGATTGCCGAATTGCTGGCATCGATCGACCGGCCATCGCGCCAGGTGCTGATCGAAGCGCGGATTGTCGAAGGCGAGCAGGGCTTTTCGCGCAATCTGGGCGTGCGTCTTTCCCTCGCCACGACGGGTGAGGACGGCGGCGCGTCGACCGGACTCGCCGGCGGCAAGGACGGCAGCGTCTACGATCTGTCGGCGCGGCCTCTGCTCGGCTTTGATGCCGCAACGGCCGGCCTCACGCTGTTCGCGGCCCAGGCCACGCGGCTTCTCAACATCGAGTTGAGCGCTCTGGAAGCCGAAGGGCATGGCGAAACGGTCTCCAGCCCGCGGGTCGTGACTGCCGACCGCATGAAAGCGATCGTCGAGCAGGGTACCGAATTGCCGTATCAGGCCAAGGTCGGCCAAGGTGTCTCCGGTGTGCAGTTTCGCCGCGCCAGCCTGAAACTGGAGGTCGAGCCGCAAATCACGCCGGACGGCCGGGTGGTGCTGGACCTCGACATCGCCAAGGACAGCGTGGGCGAGCAGACCGACGCGGGCCCGGCCATCAACACCAAGCACGTGCGCACACGCGTCGAGGTGGAGGACGGCGGCACGGTGTCGATTGGCGGCATCTATGCCAGGGATGACCGGGATGATGTGACGCGGGTGCCACTCCTGGGCAAAATACCCCTTTTGGGCGCATTTTTCCGTCATCGGGCACACCGTGACCAGCGCAGCGAGCTGGTCGTTTTCATCACACCACGTGTTGTGCAGACAAATTGAGCGCCTGCCTCAGCCGCGGCCCGCAGGCTCGACAAGGCAGTCGCTTTGCCAGTAAGCTGCGGCACGAACATACCGGATTAGCCAGAGGACACCGTTGCAAGCGCGGGACGCACACGCCAATGTATTTTTTGTAGGGCTCATGGGGGCAGGCAAGACCACCGTGGGCCGCGCGGTGGCGCGCCGGCTGGATCGTCCGTTCTTCGATTCCGACCACGAAATCGAGGCGCGCACGGGCGCGCGCATCCCCGTCATCTTCGAACTCGAGGGCGAAGGAGGCTTTCGCGACCGGGAATCGCAAGTCATCAGCGACCTGACCGGCCAGCAGGACATCGTGCTGGCCACCGGCGGCGGGGCGGTATTGCGGCCGGAGAATCGCCTCGCGCTGCGCAATAACGGCCTTGTCGTCTATTTGCGCGCCAATCCGCACGATCTGTGGCTGCGCACGCGGCGCGACAAGAATCGTCCGCTGCTGCAAACCGAAGATCCCAAAGGGCGTCTGGAGGAGCTCTACGAAGTGCGCGACCCGCTCTACCGCGAGTGCGCCCATTTCGTCATCGAAACCGGCCGACCGTCGGTCAACGGCCTCGTCAACATGGTCCTCATGCAGCTCGAGATGGCCGGCGTCGCCAAACATCCTGCGTCATAATGCCAGCATGATTACCGTCAATGTCGAACTGGGCGACCGCGCCTACCCCATCCATATCGGCTCCGACCTGATCGGCCAGACTGCGCTATTCGCACCGCATATTGCCGGTTCGTCCGTCACCATCGTCACCAACACCACAGTCGAACCGCTCTATGGCGATGCACTGCGCAAGGCGCTCGCGCCGCTCGGCAAGCAGGTCTCCACGGTGGTGCTGCCGGATGGTGAGGCCCATAAGAACTGGGAAACGCTCAATCTGATCTTCGACGCGCTGCTCGGCGCGCGGGCCGATCGCAAGACCACACTGATCGCGCTGGGCGGAGGGGTGATCGGCGACATGACGGGTTTTGCCGCTGCTTGCTATATGCGCGGCGTGCCGTTCATCCAGGTGCCGACCACCTTGCTGTCGCAGGTCGATTCGTCGGTGGGCGGCAAAACCGGAATCAACCATCCGCTCGGCAAGAACATGATCGGCGCCTTCTACCAGCCGCAGGTCGTCATCGCCGACATCGGCGCGCTGCGGACGCTGCCGGCGCGTGAACTCGCAGCAGGTGTCGCCGAAATCATCAAAACCGGCGCTATTGCCGATGCGGCGTTCTTCGACTGGATCGAGGCGAATGTCGGCGCCCTGAACCGCTGCGAGCCCCAGGCGCTTGCGGAGGCGGTCAAGCGCTCGTGCGAGATCAAGGCGTCGGTGGTGGCGGCGGACGAACGTGAAAGTGGTCTGCGCGCGATCCTCAATTTTGGTCACACCTTCGGTCATGCGATCGAGGCAGGACTCGGTTACGGCGAGTGGCTGCATGGCGAGGCCGTCGGTTGCGGCATGGTGATGGCGGCCGATCTGTCGGTGCGCCTCGGCCACCTCGACGAAGCTTCGCGCAAGCGACTGGTCGAGGTAATCACGGCAGCGCATCTCCCTACCCGCGCGCCGGCGCTCGGCGAGGCTCGCTATGTCGACCTGATGCGGGTCGACAAGAAAGCCGAAGCCGGCGAGATCAAATTCATCCTGCTGAAGCGTTTCGGTGAGACGCTAATCGGCCCGGCACCCGAGCCCGCCGTACAAGCCACGTTAGCGGCCGCCATCTGAGCTGCGCCGAAGCTGTCGCTTCGCGCGGCGGCCCCGAGGGGGCATCCCACGGGAGGGCTTCCTCCGGAGCGGAAAACTTCGGGCCGCCAGGCGTTTTCGTGGAGGGAAGGGGGGCCGCCGCCACGCGTTGCGGGTGTGGTCTTTGATTCGGAGAAGCTGGTGAGCAAGACGCATGGCGAGACTTTGAATGAAGCAACCGGCGCGACGTCCGCGAGCAGCGCGCCGGCCTTTCCTGTCACCCCCACCGTTGCCGCCCTCGAAGCGCATCTCGCGCCGTATGCGGCCCATGCGTCGCAATCCCGCGGTCGCCGCCACGCCGAAGCGCCGCCCAGCGCGCGCACCGAGTTCCAGCGTGATCGCGACCGGATTGTCCATTCCACCGCGTTCCGGCGCCTCGAATACAAAACCCAGGTGTTCGTGAACCACGAGGGCGATCTGTTTCGCACCCGTCTCACGCACAGTCTCGAAGTTGCGCAGATCGCGCGTTCGGTGGCTCGCAACCTGCGTGTCAACGAGGATCTGGTCGAAGCCATTTCGCTCGCCCACGATCTCGGCCATACGCCGTTCGGCCATGCCGGACAGGACGCGCTCAACGAACGCATGCGCGAGCATGGCGGCTTCGAGCACAACCTGCAGAGCCTTGCCGTAGTCGACGATCTCGAAGAGCACTATGGGGCGTTCAACGGCCTCAATCTGTGTTTCGAAACGCGCGAAGGCATCCTGAAGCATTGCTCACGGGAAAACGCGCGACGCCTTGGCCCCCTCGGCGAACGCTTTCTGGAAGGGCGGCAGCCGTCCATCGAGGCTCAGATCGCCAATCTCGCCGATGAGATTGCGTACAACAATCACGACGTCGACGACGGACTGCGCTCGGGACTGATCACGGTCGCGCAACTGGCCGAAGTCGAACTCTGGCAGGTGCATTTCGAAGCTGCGCGCCGCGACTATCCGCACATCGAAGGGCGCAGGCTGATTCACGAAACGGTGCGGCGCATCATCAATACGCTGATCGTCGACCTGATCGAAACCACGACCGGCAATCTGATCCAGCACGCGCCGGCTTCGCTTGATGCCGTGCGCGCGGCGCCGCCGCTCGTTGCCCATAGCGAGACGGTGGCCGCGCAGGCGGCGGTGCTCAAGCGGTTCCTGCTCAAGAATCTGTACCGGCACTATCGCGTGATGCGCATGGCGAACAAGGCGCGCCGCGTGGTGTTCGGCCTGTTCGACGCGTTCACCGATGATCCGCGGCTGCTGCCGCCTTCGTACCAGTCGCCGGATGCGGCGATCCAGCCGCGCCTGATTGCCCACTACATTGCGGGCATGACCGACCGTTACGCGCTCAAGGAATACCAGCGCCTGTTCGTGATCGCCGACAACTAGGCCTGGAACGGGGCCGGCAGCGGGTGAGCCGCGCAGAGCGAGTTCGTGCGCGCAATGCGCAACTAACATGCGCCGGCGAAGTACCGTTACGCCGGCGCGCCCCGCCCCGCCTCGATTACCCGGCCCTTCCCATTACCCGGGCAAGGATTTCAACCTTAGCGTGTGGTTCAGCGGGCCCGGGCCAGCAACGCGCCGGCAATCAGCGCAACGCCGCCGACGATAGCAAGGGTTTGCCACGGGTTTTCACGCACGAAGTTGTCGGCGTCCGCGAGCGCGATTTCGGCGCGTTGGCGTACGGCGTCGCGGGTTTCGTTCAGGCGCTCGCGGGCGATGTCGAGACGCTTCTGCAACTGTGCGCGCAGGGCCACCGCGTCGGCCTGGGTGCCGTCGGCCAAGGTGTCTTCGAGTTCCGTCATCAGTGAGCGCAGTTCGGTTGCGATGTCTTCGGCCGCATGGCGGCTGCGGCGCGCAATACGGCGTGCACGGCGGCTCGTCGTCGTCCAGGATTCGCCGAGGGCGTCTCGCGTGTTCGGTAGTGCAGTCATGGTCGCTCCGTCGTTGATGAGTCAAAGGATTGAGTCAAAGAGATCCGCTTGAATCGGGCTGGAAACCCGCTACCACGCAACTTCGATGCCTAACCCCCCGGCGGCGTTCCGCACGGCGGACCACGCCTTTTGCCGAAGCACAATTTGCCTGACGGGTGCGCCGTCGCCAGTCAAATTTACAATGAGGCGTGCCGTGCCGCCGTGCGCACAGGCGCTATGTGGGGCAGACAAAAGAAAATGCCGTCATGATCGCATGACGGCATTGTTCAAGCCCCCAAAACTCGTCTACCCTTAGTCCTAAGTGTCAGAAGCGATAACCGATGCTCACGTAGCTGACGATCGGGTTCAGCCTGATCTTCGTCTGCGACTGGACGTTGAGCACGCCGACCGGGGTCGTGGCGGCAGTGTTCAGTTTCGCGGTGGTGCTGAGCGGTATGTACGAGAGCGAGAAACCGGCGAACCAGTGCTGGTCGATTGCGAAGGTGAAGCCCCCATTAAACACCGGCT
This sequence comes from Paraburkholderia sp. SSBN10T, assembly GCF_056619545.1. Taxonomy (NCBI): domain Bacteria; kingdom Pseudomonadati; phylum Pseudomonadota; class Betaproteobacteria; order Burkholderiales; family Burkholderiaceae; genus Paraburkholderia; species Paraburkholderia sp. SSBN10T. The sequence goes on along the minus strand of NZ_JBWQQI010000036.1, from coordinate 9,085 downwards.
CCCAAGAACTATCCGTGGATACGGTGGTCGGACCATGCAGTACCTGTTGTTCGAACACGCTGTTGGTGATTTCTGCGTTGGTGAACGAGACGTACGTGACACCCAAGCCCAGGTAAGGACGGAACCGCGATTGCGCACTCATGAAGTAGTACTTGAACAGCAGCGTGGGGCTCCACTGCTTGGCGTCACCGAGCTTGCCGTATTGCGAGAAAGCACCCGTGCCGTCCAGACTGAACTTCGGCGGGATGCCAACCACGAATTCGGTTGCAATGTGATCGGTGACGAAGTAACCGGCGGCGAGGCCCAAGGTGTCTGCGCTATCGAGGCTAGCCCCTGTATTTGGCAGAGTGACATTGACGGGTGAACCGCCAACGCTTGTCTCCTTCAACGGATCGCTACTGGACTGAGGTGCAAGATGCAACCAGCCGCTCGTGACGTAAAAGGTTCCAGCCGATTGAGCGTGGGCTGCCGTCATGCAGGCGAGCGCCGCGATCCCCGTCATGGCCTGTTTTAATTTCATATATGTGCTCCTCCATAAAAGGCCCGCTCATTATGACTACAACGTTTGAAACAAACCATACGCGGCGGTTAGAGCTTTCTCCCTAAGCTCCGCGCGGTTTTCGGCTCAGCCGCTTCGCACCGAATCGTACGGGCGTTCGGCTTTTTTGGACCTTCGGGTATATACCAACGCGACTATTGGATACTCCAGCATGGCACGGCTCGCACGTCTTTATGTCCCCGACCAGCCGCAACACGTCATCCTGCGCGGGCTCGATCAGCAGCCCGCATTTGTCGACGACCAGGATTACGAACTCTTCATCGATTGCCTGAAGGCGGCTTCCCGCGACCACCACCTGTCGATTCACGCGTATGCGTTGATGCCAGGCGCGGTGCAACTGCTCGTCACGCCGACGGAGGAGTCCAGCTTGCCCAAGGCAATGCAAGCGGTCGGCCGTCGCTACGTGGCGCACTTCAACCGGCGCTACGCGCGGCGCGGCACTTTATGGGAGGGGCGCTACCGGGCAACGGTGATCGAGGGTGAGCGCTATTTCCTGCTGGCGAGCCGGGTGGTCGAGATGTGTCCGGTGCGCGGCCAACTGGTTAGCGCGCCGGAAGACTACCGCTGGTCGAGCTACCGGCACCACATTGGACTCACGCTCGACAGCCTGATCACCGATCACCCGCTGTACTGGTCGCTTGGCAATACGCCGTTCGAGCGGCAGCGCGCGTATCGCGAACTGTGCGAGCAGCCGCTCGACGAGCGCGAAGCCAGCCAACTGCAGCAGGCCACGCTCAAAGGCTGGGTGCTCGGCAGCGACACTTACCGCGAGTGGGCGGCGCGGGCGGCCAACCGCCGGGTCTCGCCGTTGCCGCGCGGGCGGCCCCGCAAGGTCCGGGAAACGCCGCAGACCCAATAAGTCGTTTCGCTTCAACGGCCTGCGCAAGGAACGGCATCTCCGGATGCCGTTTTATTTGCACCTTTTTGATGTGTCACCAATAAAATTAAGGTGCGATGCACCAACCTGATAATAGGGGACTTATCATCACGTTTTATTTGCTATTCCATTGATTCGTCGCGTATATTCCGAATTCCGGCTGTTTCGACGCGGATTGCGTCGAGGCCGGCTGCGCGGTTGCAGTGTGACTGCGGGCAATAACAAAACGGTTTAACGGCCTTCCCCGGCCCCCTTTCAGACGGTGTCCCCATGAACGATCACCAGCAACCGGTCTCCTCGGTTCCCGCCGAGCAAGGTCTCTATGACCCGCAAAACGAGCATGACGCCTGCGGCGTCGGCTTCGTTGCTCATATCAAGGGCAAGAAAAGTCACGAGATCATTGAGCAGGGACTGAAGATTCTCGAGAACCTCGACCACCGGGGCGCCGTTGGCGCCGATCCGTTGATGGGCGACGGCGCGGGCATCCTGATCCAGATTCCGGATGGCTTCTATCGCGAGGAAATGGCCAAGCAGGGCGTGACGTTGCCGCCGAACGGCGAATACGGCGTCGGCATGATTTTCCTACCGAAGGAGCACGCGTCGCGTCTCGCCTGCGAACAGGAACTCGAGCGGACGGTGAAGGCCGAGGGTCAGGTGGTGCTCGGCTGGCGCGACGTGCCGGTCGACCACTCCATGCCGATTTCGCCCACCGTCAAGGCGAGCGAGCCGCTGATCCGCCAGATATTCATCGGCCGCGGCAAGGACATCATGGTGACCGACGCGCTCGAGCGGAAGCTGTACGTGATCCGCAAGACGGCGAGCCACCGCATCCAGGCGCTCAAGCTCAAGCACGGCAAGGAATACTTCGTGCCGTCCATGTCGGCGCGCACGGTGGTCTACAAGGGGCTGCTGCTGGCCGGCCAGGTCGGCGTGTACTACCGCGACCTGCAGGACGAGCGCACCATTTCGGCGCTGGCGCTGGTGCACCAGCGTTTCTCGACCAACACGTTCCCGGCGTGGGAATTGGCTCACCCGTACCGGATGATCGCCCACAACGGCGAAATCAACACGGTGAAGGGCAACGTCAACTGGCTGAACGCCCGCACCGGCGCGATCGCGAGCCATGTGCTCGGCGACGACCTGCCCAAGCTGTGGCCGCTGATCTACCCGGGCCAATCGGACACCGCCTCGTTCGACAACTGTCTCGAACTGCTGGTGATGGCCGGCTACCCGCTCGTCCACGCGGTGATGATGATGATCCCGGAAGCATGGGAACAGCACACGCTGATGGACGACAACCGCCGCGCGTTCTACGAATACCACGCCGCCATGATGGAGCCGTGGGACGGCCCCGCCGCGATCGCCTTCACCGACGGCCGTCAGATCGGCGCGACGCTCGACCGCAACGGCCTGCGCCCGGCGCGCTACATCATTACAGACGACGACCTGGTCATCATGGCGTCGGAGGCCGGCGTGCTGCCTATTCCCGAGTCGAAGATCGTCAAGAAGTGGCGTCTGCAGCCGGGCAAGATGTTCCTGATCGACATGGAACACGGCCGCATCATCGACGACAAGGAACTCAAGGACAACCTCGCTAACGCCAAGCCGTATAAGAGCTGGATCGACGCGGTGCGGATCAAGCTCGACGAGATCGAGCCGAGCGCCGAAGACGTCGTGACGGAGCGCCGCGAAGCCGCCGCCTTGCTGGACCGTCAGCAGGCCTTCGGCTATACGCAGGAAGATCTCAAGTTCCTGATGGCGCCGATGGCGCAAGCCGGCGAAGAAGCGGTCGGTTCGATGGGCAACGACTCGCCGCTGGCGGTCATGTCCAACAAGAACAAGACGCTCTATCACTACTTCAAGCAGTTGTTCGCCCAGGTGACGAACCCGCCGATCGACCCGATCCGCGAAAACATGGTGATGTCGCTGGTGTCGTTCGTCGGTCCGAAGCCGAACCTGCTGGACACGAACAACATCAACCCGCCGATGCGTCTCGAAGTGTCGCAGCCGGTGCTCGATTTCCGCGACATCGCCAAGATCCGCGCCATTGATCAATACACGGGCGGCAAGTTCAGCTCCTATGAACTGAACATCTGCTATCCGGTCGCCTGGGGCAAGGAAGGCATCGAGGCACGTCTGGCGTCGCTGTGCGCAGAAGCCGTCGATGCGGTGAAGTCCGGCTACAACATGCTGATCGTCTCCGACCGCCGCACCGACCGCGACAACGTCGCGATCCCGGCGCTGCTGGCGACGGCCGCCATCCACACGCATCTGGTGCAGCACGGCCTGCGCACGAGCGCGGGTCTGGTCGTCGAAACCGGCTCGGCGCGTGAGACGCACCACTTCGCGCTGCTCGCGGGCTACGGCGCAGAAGCCGTGCACCCGTACCTCGCAATGGAAACGCTCGCGCAGATGGCGCAAGGTCTGAAGGGCGACCTGTCGGCGGAGAAGGCGGTCTACAACTTCACCAAGGCAGTCGGCAAGGGCCTGCAGAAGGTCATGTCGAAGATGGGCATCTCGACCTACATGTCGTATACGGGCGCGCAGATCTTCGAAGCGGTCGGCCTCGCGGAAGACCTGGTCTCGAAGTACTTCAAGGGCACGTCGTCGAAGGTGGGCGGCATCGGCCTGTTCGAAGTCGCAGAGGAAGCGATCCGCCTGCATCGCGAAGCCTTCGGCGACAACCCGGTGCTGGCCACGATGCTCGACGCGGGCGGCGAGTACGCTTACCGCGTACGCGGCGAAGAACATATGTGGACGCCGGATGCGATCGCCAAGCTGCAACACTCGGCGCGCAGCAACTCGTACCAGACGTACAAGGAATACGCACACCTGATTAACGATCAGACGAAGCGTCACATGACGTTCCGCGGCCTGTTCGAGTTCAAGTTCGACCCGACCCGGGCGATCCCGCTCGACGAAGTCGAGTCCGCGAAGGAAATCGTCAAGCGCTTTGCGACGGGTGCGATGTCGCTGGGTTCGATCTCGACCGAAGCCCACGCCACGCTGGCGGTGGCGATGAATCGCATCGGCGGCAAGTCGAACACCGGTGAGGGCGGCGAAGATGCCAACCGCTATCGCAATGAATTGCGCGGCATCCCGATCAAGAACGGCGACACCATGAAGTCGGTGATCGGCGACGAAGTCATCGTCGACATTCCGCTGAAGGAAGGCGATTCGCTGCGCTCGAGGATCAAGCAGGTGGCGTCGGGCCGCTTCGGCGTCACGGCGGAGTACCTGTCGTCGGCCGACCAGATCCAGATCAAGATGGCGCAGGGCGCGAAGCCGGGCGAAGGCGGCCAGTTGCCGGGTCACAAGGTGTCCGATTACATCGGCAAGCTGCGTTATTCGGTGCCGGGTGTCGGCCTGATTTCGCCGCCGCCGCACCATGACATCTATTCGATCGAAGATCTGGCGCAACTGATCCACGATCTGAAGAACGCGAATTCGGCCGCCAGTATCTCGGTCAAGCTCGTGTCCGAATCGGGCGTCGGCACGGTGGCAGCCGGTGTCGCGAAGGCGAAGGCCGATCACGTCGTGATCGCCGGTCATGACGGCGGCACGGGCGCTTCGCCGCTGTCGTCGCTCAAGCACGCCGGCACGCCGTGGGAACTGGGTCTGGCCGAAACGCAGCAAACCTTGGTACTGAACCAGTTGCGCGGTCGGATCCGCGTGCAGGCCGACGGTCAGATGAAGACCGGCCGCGACGTCGTGATCGGCGCGCTGCTCGGCGCGGATGAATTCGGCTTCGCAACGGCGCCGCTCGTCGTCGAAGGCTGCATCATGATGCGCAAGTGTCATCTGAACACCTGCCCGGTTGGCGTTGCGACGCAAGATCCGGTGCTGCGTGCGAAGTTCCAGGGCCAGCCGGAACACGTCGTCAACTTCTTCTTCTTCGTTGCGGAAGAAGTGCGCGAAATCATGGCGCAACTGGGCGTGCGCAAGTTCGACGACCTGATCGGCCATGCCGAACTGCTCGATATGAAGAAGGGCATCGAGCATTGGAAGGCGAAGGGTCTCGACTTCTCGCGCGTGTTCTACCAGCCGCCGGTTGCGGTGGAAGTGGCGCGCAAGCACGTCGACGTGCAGGACCACGGTCTCGACAAGGCGCTCGACCACACGCTGATCGAGAAGGCGAAGGCTGCCATCGAGAAGGGCGAGCACGTCTCGTTCATCCAGCCGGTGCGCAACGTGAACCGTACGGTCGGCGCCATGCTGTCCGGCCTGATCGCGAAGAAGTACGGCCATGACGGCTTGCCTGACGACGCGATTCATATCCAGTTGAAGGGCACCGCGGGCCAGAGCTTCGGCGCGTTCCTCGCCAAGGGCGTGACGCTGGATCTGGTCGGCGACGGCAACGACTACGTCGGCAAGGGCCTGTCGGGCGGTCGGATCATCATTCGTCCGACTAATGATTTCCGCGGCAAGTCGGAAGAGAACATCATCTGCGGCAACACGGTGATGTACGGCGCGATCGAAGGCGAATCGTTCTTCCGCGGTGTCGCAGGCGAGCGTTTCTGCGTGCGTAACTCGGGTGCGACGGCGGTTGTCGAAGGCACGGGCGACCACGGTTGCGAGTACATGACGGGCGGCACGGTCGTGGTGCTCGGCGAAACTGGCCGTAACTTCGCGGCCGGCATGTCGGGCGGTATCGCTTATGTGTACGACCCGGACAACACGTTTGCCGGCAAGTGCAACAAGTCGATGGTCGCGCTCGACCCGGTGCTGCAGCAGGCCGAACAGGAGCGCACGGTCGACAAGGGCTTGTGGCACGCCAACGAGACGGACGAAGTGCTGCTCAAGGGGCTCATCGAACGTCACTTCCAGTTCACCGGCTCGCCGCGAGCGAAGGCGCTGCTCGAAAACTGGGACGCCTCGCGCCGTCAGTTCGTGAAGGTGTTCCCGACGGAATACAAGCGCGCACTGGGCGAACTGGCTGCCAAAAAGGCGAACAAGGAAGTGCTCGCCGCATAACGGGCAGCCGGAGACGGTAGATACCCATTAGCTGTGCCCGCCGCCCTCGTGTGCGGCGGGCGCCGATCCCCCCACCTGTACAGATAGATAAGAGAACCACATGGGCAAGGCAACCGGTTTTCTCGAGTTCGAGCGCCGCCACGAGGCGTACGAAGCTCCGCTCACGCGTGTGAAGCACTACAAGGAATTCGTCGCGGCGCTGTCCGACGAAGACGCGAAGATTCAAGGCGCGCGTTGCATGGACTGCGGCATTCCGTTTTGCAATAACGGCTGCCCGGTGAACAACATCATCCCGGACTTCAACGACCTGGTGTTCCATCAGGACTGGAAGAACGCCATCGAAGTGCTGCACTCCACCAACAACTTCCCGGAGTTCACCGGCCGCATCTGTCCGGCGCCGTGCGAAGCGGCGTGCACGCTCGGGATCAACGACGACCCGGTCGGCATCAAGTCGATCGAGCACGCGATCATCGACAAGGCGTGGGCGGAAGGCTGGGTCGCGCCGCTGCCGTCGAAGCACAAGACCGGCAAGAAGGTCGCGGTCGTCGGTTCAGGCCCCGCTGGCCTCGCGGTCGCGCAGCAGCTCGCGCGTGCGGGGCACGATGTGACGGTGTTCGAAAAGAACGACCGCATCGGCGGCCTGCTGCGTTACGGCATCCCTGATTTCAAGCTGGAAAAGTGGCTGATCGACCGCCGCATGCGTCAGATGGAAGCCGAAGGCGTGACGTTCCGCGCCAACGTGTTCATCGGCAAGGATCCGCTGCCGGCGCATATCGGCAGCACCGCGAAGGAAACCATCACGCCGGCCGAGCTGAAAGAGCAGTTCGACGCGGTGGTGCTGTCGGGCGGCTCGGAAACGCCGCGCGACTTGCCGGTGCCGGGCCGCGAGCTGGAAGGCATTTACTACGCGATGGAATTCCTGCCGCAGCAGAACAAGGTCAACGCGGGCGACAAGCTGGCCGACCAACTGGTAGCGAAGGGCAAGCACGTCGTTGTGATCGGCGGCGGCGACACGGGTTCCGACTGCGTGGGCACCTCGAACCGGCACGGCGCGAAGAGCGTGACGCAGTTCGAATTGCTGCCGCAACCGCCGGAAGAAGAGAACAAGCCGCTCGTGTGGCCGTACTGGCCGATCAAGCTGCGCACATCCTCCTCGCACGAGGAAGGCTGCGAGCGCGACTGGGCGGTGGCGACGAAGCGTTTCGAGGGCAAGAACGGCAAGGTCGAGAAGCTGATTGCGGTGCGTGTCGAATGGAAGGACGGCAAGATGCAGGAAGTGCCGGGCTCCGAATTCGAAATGAAGGCCGACCTGGTGCTGCTGGCGATGGGCTTTACGCAGCCGGTCTCACCGATCCTCGAGGCGTTCGGCGTGGACAAGGACGCACGCGGCAACGTGCGCTCCTCGACGGAAGGCGACAAGGCGTACTACACGTCCGTGGACAAGGTGTTCACGGCGGGCGACATGCGCCGCGGGCAATCGCTGGTAGTGTGGGCGATCCGCGAAGGGCGCCAGTGCGCGCGTTCGGTGGACGCCTACCTGATGGGCCATTCGGAACTGCCGCGCTAAATCTTTGGCTGGCCGGCGTCCAGGAGACGAGAGGCCGGCAACGATTTGCAGGAAGAGGTGGAGACGACAAGGCCGTACCCAAAGCCGGGCACCCGCAAGGGTGACCCGGCTTTTCAATTGGCGGACGCAAGTGAGGCGGGGCGGAGATAATGTGATGTAGAGGTGGTGGAACTGCACTCGCCAGCGGCGGCAAATACCGGCAAATGATGCTGGACCATGCCATGAACGACGTGGCCTGCGAAACTGGCAAGAACCTTGCCGCCGCCGTCACCTGGCGCACCTTTGCGGACACGAGACTGGATGTATGGTGAGTCCACGCAATGCTCCTGCGCGAGCGGAGTTTCAACCAGGGATGGTGACAAACGATGCCGGCAACGGATTCAGAGGCGATAGACGGATGGCAACGCTGCTTTATCGCGTTGGCGCCGGATGTCGAGACGCGCGACGCGCTTGGCGCGATTTCGGTTTCGACGAACGCACGCCGGGTGCCTTACGAACAACTGCATCTAACGGTAACGTTCATTGGTGCCTTGACGGTCGAGCAGGGCGGCGCGCTCGCAGAGGCACTGGCTGAACATAGCGTGCCGCTGGCACCCACGGAGGTGACGCGCATAGAACACTGGCCGAGCGCGGCGCACCCGCGCCTGACGGTAGCGACGTTGGCAATGACCGACGAGTTCGTAAAACTTGACTGGCAGGTACGATCGCTGATGATCGAACATGGCTTACCAGTCGACGCGCGGGCGTTCAGACCGCACATAACACTGGCGCGCTTCGCCCGCGACGCGGGGCCAGCCGGGCACGCGGCGCATACGCCGCCGAACCTGCTGGCAGGTTTCGAATCACTGATCCTATATTCGAGCACACTGGCAAGACACGGCGCACGCTACCGCGCCCTGGCAACCACTTCGTTACGGTGAGGAATAGCACCTCGCACAGACGACAAAAAACCGCCGGAGCCAACCCGGTGTACCCAACCGCCATGCACGAAGTGCGTGGGCGGGATGAATGAGCCCTGTGTCACTAACGGTTGCGGCGCGAGTGCAGGTCTTCGTGCGGACCACTCCGGTTTGAAGTTAGTGGGGGACACCTACGAGCTAGCGGTGTG
>NZ_JBWQQI010000035.1:0-72591 GCF_056619545.1 Paraburkholderia sp. SSBN10T | reverse complement strand
CCCCCTCCCCCCCCCCCCCTTGCCCGACTCTCCAGGCATTGCTTAGTTATTGCAGCGCGCTTCGAGCGCATCGATGAATGCGCGGTCCCAGCGGCCTTCCTTCATCGCCCGCATGGTTTCGGCCTCTGCCTCCAGCACGGCTAGCGCTTTTTCGATGACGTACGCGGCATCCTCCTGCGGAATGGCCAGCAGGCCATCCTGATCGCCGACGACGATATCGCCCGGATTCACCACCATGCCGCCGACGGAAACCGGCACATTGATCTCGCCCGGACCATCCTTATACGGACCGCGATGCGTGACACCACGCGCGTAAACGGGAAAATCCCGCTCGCGGATTTCCGCGACGTCGCGGATTGCGCCGTCGACCACCAGACCGACCACGCCCACATGGGCGGCATAGAACGACAGAATGCCGCCGACCACCGCGTTGTTGAGATCGCCGCCCGCGTCCACGACAAGCACATCGCCGGGACGACAAAACTCCAGCGCACGCAGATAAGTGAGGTTATCGCCGCCTCGCGAGCGCACGGTGACCGCGGTGCCCGCCATGGTCTGCTTGCTGGGCCGTTGATAAGGATGAAGCCCCACTGTGCCGATGTTGCGATGCATGTTGTCGCTGAGCGCGGAGACGGGAATGGCGCGCAACGCGGTAAGAATCGTGTCGGCAGCTTGAGCTGCCGAAGGGTTTTTCCTGATGGCTTTGTACATGGTTGAACTTCGTTCCGGGTTGTAAGGGAGCGGCTCACGCAGGTCGGGAACGCGTAGACGCGGCAGCCGATGAAACACGGATACAACGGTATATCTCCGCTGAAGTTCAGACAAAGACGGGATCGTTCTTGCACGATAGGAAACACTTATTACGGCGTCTCCCTGGTTCCCAGATCGGACGCAATTGATCACGCCGAGGCAGATCTCTTGCGTCGTTACTGGGCCTGAATAGTGACGAGGGTTTTCCGGCGGCTCAATGACGCGCGACGGTGTAAATATCCCACCGCGCATCGTGATAGCGTGCGCGTACGCCCTGCTCCAGTTCAGCCGTGCTGGCATACTGGAACAGACCTTCCTCGATGTCGTAGAAGTGCAGCCGGCCGGCGCGGGTGTCCACGGCCATCACGTGCGTGTCGTTGGCGATCAGGTAGACGCCGGGCGTGGCGAAGACGATGCCGAACAATGCCGTGAGCGACACCTGGTTTCCCACCTGAGCACCCTGCAGGTCTGCCAGTTGCACGAGGTTCAGCGTCGCGTCTCGTTCGGTTCCCGTGTCCCAGCGGTACTTCACTTGCAAGATGCCTGTGCGCAGCTTGTCCGGATCGGAGTCCTTAGGTGCGACAGCAGGGTCGAGCGCGTTCTTCGTCCACAGCACGCTGGCCGCCACGCACCAGCCATAACGGCGCAGGATTCTACGGTCGCCTACTTCGGTTTGCGAGCTGTAATACTTGTTTTCCGATTCGAAGAGTTTGATTTCTGACATGATAGGGGCCTCAGTCGACATACGTGAGGCATCGGGCGGGATGCAACCCGATGCACCCCGGACCACCCGGGACGAAACCAGTCTATGAGGCGCCCTCCAGGCGCGATATCCAACGGATTGGCCAGGCGCAGACATGGGGCTTATGGCACAGGCCCCCGCCACAATATCGCTAGCGGCCAGGTGCAGCCAGGCGAGTCAATGCCCCGATGATGGGCTTGACGCGCCCTCGTGATGAAGCGTAAGCAAACGACCGGCGACATAGCGCGTTCTGTCGGATAATCCACCGTGGAATATCCGTTTGAAATCCCTGAGAGGGAGTTGCCATGAAAGTCGTCCTCGGCTTGCTCTGTGTAGTGGCATTCGGCGCGGCGCTCGGGCCGCTAGGTTGGCTGGTGTGGCTTGCTTATACCCATGCACTGACCACCATTCTGACCTATCAACTTGTGATTGCGGTCCTGGCCGCCTTGCTGATAGGCACGTGCTGCCTGGCGGCCAATTGCTCCATGAATCGCCGCGCCCCCCTGTCCCCGATCGCCCAAACGCCACAGCGCGGGTAGGTAAGAAGCGGCGAGATCACGCCGCCTCCCAACACCGGGCGGCCCACTAACCGCCCGCGTCTCGCCAACTCAACGAGGGTGCGCCGGGATCTGTTACTTGCACTTGAGTGGCGAGATGTCCCGTACCGCGCCCGCGAGTACGAATAGACCGGGAAATAACCCGTTCGGCAGTGGAAACAACTCCGCAAGCAAGTCGTAATCGGGCAAAAACCACCTCGGTTTTGAACAACCGTTGTATCCGCCAGATACGGCCGGATCCTGTAAAACGTATTCGACAATATCGTGGACCGATCATCGAACATTAAAGTTGATCGAAAAATTGCCGTTAAAGAAGTTGCATTTTATCGGCCTATCAAGCGAGCACGTCTGGTTCTGACGCGGAGCCGTCGAGGTTATGCTTGATCACGGTTGCGGTCGCTGAATGCAGAAAGAAATCAGCAAACGTGCTTTTAGAAAAACAATCTCTGTTTCAAGACGGATCCACCGATGAATCTAAAAAAACTTTCTCTATTTCTGTGCTCGGCCGCATTGGCGGGATGTGCAACGACGCCCCCGATGTCCCTGACAAAGCAGGAGCAGCAAGACCTCACCAGTGTCAACGGCACGCTGTTTATTCCGCAAAATAGCTTGATGGTGACTGTGACGCCGACCAACCCAGGCGCGACCGGCCTGCTGGGCGCACTGGTCGCGGCGGGTATTGACGCCGCGCGTCGCTCATCCGCGGAAAAAACCGCGGCCCCGATGCTCGATCAATTGCACGATTACGACTTCCGCGCCGTAATGAAGCAGGCAACCAACGATGCGGTCGCCCCCCTCCACGACCTCAAATTCAGTGCGCCGCTCGATGTCGAGACAGTCAATTCCAGCACGCAGAAACGAATCGACTATGACAACTCTTCGGCAAGCGCGGTCCTGTTTGTCGACGTCGGCTATCAGTTGCAGTCGGGCAATCTCTACATCACCGCTAACGCGGTGATGTATCCGAAAGCCAGCGGGTTGTTGCAATACAGAAAGAAACCGAATGAGACCGACCCGTTGGATGCCGGCAATGCGATTTATCGGAAAACATTCAACTATGCAAAACAGAATGTTGCCGCAACCGACATCAAGGGTTCCCTCACCGAAGGGGCGGATAGCATCGCGTCACAACTCGCGGCGGATCTGAATCATCCACTTTGATTCAACGGTTCCAGTTGTTCAACATCAGACTGGACTGCCGAGGTAGGCGGCCAGACGAGCCTTCATGACATCGCATCCTGCGTCGTCATGAACTCGTTTGGATTATGGCGCCTTGGAGCGCCGCCTCCTGTCTCCGATCGCCCAAATGCCGCAGCGCGGGCAGGTAAGAAGCGGCGAGATCACGCCGCTTCCCAAAACCGGGCGGTCCACTCACCGCCCGCTTCTCGCCAACCCAACGAAGGTGCGCCGGGATTGCTTACTTGCGCTTGAGTTGCGAGATGTCCCGTACCGCGCCACGGTCGGCCGAGGTTGCCAGCGCCGCATAGGCCTGCAACGCCTGCGACACCACACGTTGACGATTGGCCGGCATCCAGGCCTTGTCGCCGCGTGCCTCCATGGCTTCGCGACGGCGCGCCAGTTCCGCGTCCGGCACCGCGAGGTGCATCTTGCGATTCGGGATGTCGATCTCGATCACATCGCCCTCTTCCACGAGACCGATCGTGCCGCCTTCCGCCGCTTCCGGCGACGCATGCCCGATCACCAGCCCCGACGAACCGCCGGAGAAACGGCCATCGGTAAACAACGCGCAGGACTTGCCCAGGCCCTTGGACTTCAGATACGACGTGGGGTAGAGCATTTCCTGCATGCCGGGGCCGCCCTTGGGGCCTTCGTAACGGATCACGACGACGTCGCCCGCCACCACCTTGTCGCCCAGAATGGCTTCGACGGCTTCGTCCTGGCTCTCGAAGACGCGCGCGCGCCCGGAGAAAATCCATTGCGATTCGTCGACACCCGCGGTCTTGACGATGCAGCCATTCTCCGCGAGGTTGCCGTAGAGCACGGCGAGGCCGCCGTCTTTCGAATAGGCATTCTGCTTGCTGCGGATACAGCCGCTCTTGCGGTCGGTATCCAGCGCGGCGTACGTCGCTTCCTGGCTGAATGCGACGGTGGTCGGAATGCCGCCCGGGGCCGCGCGGAAGAGTTTCTGCGCTTCTTCGCCCGCGCCACCGGCAACGTCCCACCTGGCGATCGCGTTGCCCAGCGTGCCGCTATGCACGTTGCCGCACGACAGGTCCAGCAGTTCCGCGCGGGCCAGCTCGCCAAGAATGCCGGGAATGCCGCCGGCGCGATGCACGTCCTCGATATGGTATTTGTCGGTGGCGGGCGCCACTTTGCACAGGCACGGCACTTTGCGCGAGATGCGATCGATATCGGACATCGTGAAATTGACGCCACCTTCCTGCGCGGCTGCCAGCAGGTGCAGCACGGTATTGGTCGATCCGCCCATGGCCACGTCGAGCGCCATGGCGTTCTCGAATGCCTGTTTGCTGGCGATGCTGCGCGGCAGGACAGAAGTATCGTCCTCCTGATAGTAGCGGCGGCACAGGTCCACCACCAGACGGCCCGCCTGTTCGAACAGGCCCTTGCGCCATGCGTGCGTGGCGACGATCGTGCCGTTGCCCGGCAACGCCAGGCCGATTGCCTCGGTCAGGCAATTCATCGAGTTCGCGGTGAACATGCCCGAACAGGAACCGCACGTCGGGCAGGCGCTGCGTTCGATTTCCGCCACTTCCGCGTCGCTGACCCTCGAGTCGCCCGCCTTGATCATGGCGTCGATCAGGTCGATCTTGGCGATCACCTGGCCGTCCGTCGGCGATTTGACCTTGCCCGCTTCCATCGGACCGCCGGAGACGAACACGACCGGGATGTTCAGACGCATGGCCGCCATCAGCATGCCCGGGGTGATCTTGTCGCAATTGGAGATGCAGACCATGGCGTCGGCACAATGCGCGTTGACCATGTATTCCACCGAGTCGGCAATCAGCTCGCGCGAGGGCAGCGAATACAGCATGCCGCCGTGGCCCATGGCGATGCCGTCGTCGACCGCGATGGTGTTGAACTCCTTGGCCACGCCGCCGGCCGCTTCGATTTCCTTCGCGACCAGCGCGCCGAGATCGCGCAGATGCACGTGGCCCGGCACGAACTGGGTGAACGAGTTCACCACCGCAATAATGGGCTTGCCGAAATCGCCGTCCTTCATTCCGGTGGCGCGCCACAAGGCGCGGGCGCCGGCCATGTTGCGGCCATGAGTCGAAGTGCGCGATCGATAGTCAGGCATCTGAATCCTCAGGTATTGGGGTCGTTGAATTGGAATGGCTCGCGACGATAGCGCGAACGGTGTCCCGCAAGGGGACTTCCTTCAGGGCGTGCGCCGGGATTGTCCGAATAGTGCTGGAGCCCCGGTAAGACGTCCAATATATTTTTCTGCCGTAATTAGGTCGAGAAAAATATTATTCCAGTCCGCTAGCCGTGCCGGCTTGCGGCTGGCCGGGCATCACCTATCGACGCTGAAGACCGACACCGCATCGCGCAGAGCCTGTGCCTGCTGCGCCAGCGCCTGTGCCGCGGCCGATGCCTGCTCGACGAGCGCGGCGTTTTGCTGCGTGACCTCATCCATCTGGGTAATGGCCGTATTGACCTGCCCGATGCCGGTACTCTGCTCCTCCGAGGCTGCGGCGAGTTCGTTCATGATGCCGGTCGTGCGCCCGGCAGAGGTCACGATCTCGTCCATCGTGCGGCCTGCGTTTTCAACCAGTTTCGAGCCGTTATCGATCCGGGTCACCGATTCGGTAATCAGGTCCTTGATTTCCTTGGCGGCGGTCGCGCTTCGCTGCGCGAGCGTGCGGACCTCGCCTGCCACGACGGCGAACCCGCGTCCCTGCTCGCCCGCGCGAGCGGCCTCGACCGCCGCGTTGAGCGCCAGGATATTGGTCTGGAAAGCGATGCCCTCAATCACACTGATGATCTCGGCGACCCGCGCCGAGCTTTCGGCAATCTCCTGCATGGTCGTGACGACGCGACCAATCTCCGCGCCGCCACGTTGCGCGACGCTCGAGCCTGTGCCGGCCAGTTGGCTTGCCTGTTTGGCGTTGTCGGCATTCTGGCGCACCGCGCTGGTCAGTTGCTCCATGCTCGATGCGGTCTCCTCCAGCGAAGCCGCCTGTTCTTCGGTTCGCTGCGACAAATCGGTGTTGCCTTGCGCAATCTCGCCTGCGGCGATCGAGATGGATTCGCTCGAGCTTTTGATGCCGCGTACGATGGCCGTCAACTGCTCTTTCATGGTGGCGAGCGAATACATCAGGCTGGTGGTGTCGCCGGTTTTCAACGGCACCGTCACCCGCAAATTGCCGGCCGCGATCGCACTGGCCATGGCCGCGGCTTCCCGAGGTTCGCCGCCGAGCTGCCTCGCGAAGCCACGGGCAATGAAGAGCGCGACGGCCAGCGCCACTGCCGCGGCCGCGACGATCAAGCCGATCACCAGCGCAACCGCACCGTGATAAGCCTCGGCGGCCACTTTCCCTTCCCGGGCCGCACCTTGCTCGTTGATGGCGACGATCTTGTCGATGTCTTTCGCCACCGCATCGCGAACGGTCCCGGACTGCCCTGTCAGGATGCTCATGGCTTGTTGCGGGTTGCCCGCCTTCGCCTGCGTCCGAACCTGCTGATCCAGATCCATGTACTGCGGCATCAGGACCTGGATGTCCGCAAACGCCGTCTTCTCCTCCGGCTCGGAGATGAGCTTTTCGTATTCCGCACTCGCGCGCTGGAACGCCTCGATGCGCGGCGCCATCCTCGAATCCACCGCCTGTGCCTCGGCAACCTTGTCGGTGGAGGCCATCCGGAATTCGGAAAGACGGATCTGGTTCAGCGCGTTTTGCATCCGCAGACTGCTGCTGACGCTGGCAGACCACTTATCGCGCAGCGCGGTGACATGATCGTTTTCGGCGCTGACCTCGTAGAGCGCAAACACACCCAGCCCAACCAGCAGGAGGATGACCACCGCAAAGCCTGAAACGAGCTGCGTCACCACCCTCATGTTCTTCAGAAACGGCACGATGAGATCCTTGTTTGCTGTGACTGACTGAACCGACGATCGGCCTGGCTACCCTGCGCTTGCCGCTGATCCGCGTCAGACACGCCGGATTCGGTAGCAACGGCCGCACGGGATGTGGCGCGGTTGCCGGCCATCCAGTTCCAGCGTCACCATGGAATTGGTTAATCTACCTAGGTGTTTACGGCCGCTCTCAAGAAATATTGAGGGGCACATGGGTGAGGAAGGTGGCGGGCTGACGGCTCATCGTCAGCCGATGAGGCCGTTAAATGCCGCCGTTTTCGACGACGCGGCCTTCAGAACGCCAGCGCAGCATGCCGCCGGCGAGGTTGGCGACGGCCTCGAATCCCGACTGCCGCAGGATGACCGTGGCTTGCGCCGAACGTCCGCCGGCCCGGCAGACCGTCACGATCGGGCGTTCGTGCGTGAGTTCGCCGACGCGCTTCGCCAGTTCGCCGAGCGAAATGAGTCTGGCCTCCGGAATGCGCCCAAGCGGTCCGTCGAACTCGTCAGGCTCGCGCACGTCGACGATCTGGATCGAGCGGAGATTTTCCTCGAGCCATTGCGCGTTGATTTCCCAGATGCCCGCAAAGGTGTATGTCAGCGGCGCCCAATCGGGCTCGGCCATCTGCGTGGGGTCGCTGGTGGCGACGCCGCACTTCAGGTTCGCCGGCACCGCCACGTCGATCTGCTTCGGATGGGACAGGCGCAGGTTCGTCATGTAGCCGGCGAAATCGTCTTCGCTAAGCTCACCGCCAAGGCGCGGATTGAAGCGCTGCTCCTCGCCTACGCTCGTCACCGTCAAGCCGCGGTAATCGTGAGCCGGGTAAAGCAGGCATGTGCCGGACAAACTGAAAATCTGCTCGTGGACCGCCCGGAACATCGCGCGCGAATCGCCGTGCTGGAAGTCGGTCCGGCCAGTGCCCCTGATCAGCAGGCAATCGCCGGTGAACGCCATGGTCTCGTCGTCGAGCACGAGGCTGATGCATCCATTCGTGTGACCGGGTGTCGCGCGCACCTCCAGGTACCGCGCCCCGAACCCGCACCGGTCGCCATGGCTCAGATAGCGGTCCGCGCCTTCGGCGCCGCTTGCAGCCGAGATCGCAATCCGGCTGCCCGTGCGGCGCTTCAGCATCCACGCGCCGGTGACATGATCGGCGTGGACGTGGGTGTCGATCGTATAAAGCAGGTGTAAGCCGAGCTCATCGATCAGTGCAGTATCCCGGCGTACCTGTTCAAATACCGGATCGATCAGCACAGCCTCTGCCGTTGCGCTATCGGCAAGAAGATACGTGTAGGTAGATGATTGCTGGTCGAATAGCTGCCGGAAGATCAACACAATTTTGCTCCGCCGCCTACGTTTACGAGCGTTTGAGTATAGCGGTACAAAAAGCTTCGCCAAACCGTCCTGCCGGCACTCGAAGTGGCTCGTGCGAGTTCGGAGAGCCGGGCGCGCGCATGCGCCCGGAGTCACCTCGAGCTCCGGGCACCGCACTACCCTGCGCCTGCCGCGTCACTCAACGAGAGCATCACCTCGGTTGCGCCACGTACCGCAGGTAAGGCTTCACGGTCTTGAAACCCTCCGGATACTTCCGCATCGCGTCATCGTTCGAGACGGAGGTCGGAATGATGACGTCTTCGCCCGGCTTCCAGTTCACGGGCGTCGCCACCGTGTGCTTCGCGTTTAGCTGCAGCGAATCGAGCAGACGCAACACCTCGTCGAAATTGCGGCCCGCGCTCATCGGATACACGAGCATGGCTTTGACCTTCTTGTCCGGCCCGATCAGAAACACTGAGCGCACCGTCGCGTTGTCCGCCGCGGTGCGCGGGCCACCGCTCGCGTTCGGGTGAATCATGTCGTAGAGCTTGGCGACAGTCAGGTCCGGGTCACCGATCAGCGGATAGTTGATCGCGTGTCCCTGCGTTTCTTCGATGTCCATCACCCACTTCTGGTGATCGCTGACGGGATCGACGCTGAGGCCGATAATCCTGGTATTGCGCTTGTCGAATTCCGGCTTGAGGCCGGCCATATATCCAAGCTCGGTTGTGCAAACGGGTGTGAAATCCTTCGGATGCGAAAACAGGATCACCCAATGGTCCCCGATCCATTCGTGAAAACGGATCGTCCCTTCGGTGGTTTCGGCCGTGAAATCCGGGGCTTCTTCTCCTAATCGAATCGACATCTTCATCCTCCATGGGGCGGGTCCGCCAAAGTGTCAGCGCCGCGGTCTCAGCGGCGAATTCAGAGGCTTCCCGCACATCGCAGCATGCGAAACAAACACCGGATGCCGTGCGGGTCGCGCTTATAGCGTAGGACACAAAAAAGACGTTCGCAGGGCGAATCCGCCGTTCCGGCGACAAGTACGCTTGCACCCGGAGAAATCGATATGTCTTCTGAAAAGGTAACGATGAGGGTGTCCCATCACGCGCCTCATGTTGTCGTTTGGACAGCAGAGCGTTTTGTCTGAAGTTACGCTGACGAGCTCACCAGGCCATCAGGTTCGTGGACCACCGTCCATCACCGCGAAAACGAGGAAATCCCCGTGCACGGTTGCTCACCCATCCGCAGCAACAAGGACGCATCGTCAGCAAGTCGATGTCAGCTCTTTCTTGACGTTTTCGCGACAAACGGTGTGGGTGTGTGCTGAACCTTCTCGCTGCCACACTTCGGACAATTCGGATGAGCGGTTTGATGTTCAGCGAGATGTTCCGTGTGTTCGAATATCTCACCGCACTTCTCGCAACGGTACTGGTAAGTCGGCATGGCATTCCTCCAACATGAATCCCGCACGTCATGCTGACCCGATACTGCCAGCGAAACGCGGCACTGTAGTAGCCGATTCTAGTACACGAAACGCCCTTGTACGCGTCTCGTTCAGCGCTGATGATTCGTGCCGGAAGACAACAGCAGATCGCAGTGTGTGAAAGCGAGCGGCGCGGTGCTGCTGATCTGGCGCGAGGCGCCATCCCGGCAACGCACCTGACGCAAAGGCAGCTTGCCGTGCGGTCTACGGCGTTTGCGTGGTGTCGAGAAGACGGGCGGCTTCACGTCTCGCCTGCTCGGCCTCGCGCGGACGCTGGACCTGACTGAGAAGCGTACCCAGGTTGCCGAGTGTCCGAGCCTCATCCTGACGGTAGGCCACGGGATTGGCTCGCGACAGCGTCTGATAAAGATCCAGTGCGTTCCGGTAAGCCTCTTCCGCCTCGCGTGGGCGCCCGGTGTGACTGAAAAGGACACCTAGATTGTTCAGTGTTCGTGCTTCATCC
Source organism: Paraburkholderia sp. SSBN10T (assembly GCF_056619545.1). Taxonomy (NCBI): domain Bacteria; kingdom Pseudomonadati; phylum Pseudomonadota; class Betaproteobacteria; order Burkholderiales; family Burkholderiaceae; genus Paraburkholderia; species Paraburkholderia sp. SSBN10T. The sequence goes on along the minus strand of NZ_JBWQQI010000035.1, from coordinate 62,222 downwards.
GGCTGATAGGCCGCAGGATTTTCTCGCGCGAGCGCGCGATAGCTTAGCAAGGCATCCTGGTAGGCCCGCTCCGCCTCCTTCGGCCGTTGCATGGCGCGATAGAGCGCGCCGAGGTTAGTGAGCGTACGCGCCACGTCGGGACGATAGAGCGCCGGACTCTCCCGGGCAAGCTGCTGCCGGATCGTCAGCGCTTCCTCATAGGCATGCTCTGCTTGCGGGTATTGCTGCATCGCGCTATAGAGGTTCCCAAGATTGTTGAGCGTACGCGCGAGTGCCGGGCGATAGGCCGCGGGGTTACCGCGCACGAGAACCCGCTGGATTTCCAGCGCCTCGCGATACGCCTTCCGGGCATCGCTCGTACGCTGTGTAGCGTCGTACAGGATGCCGAGGTCATTGAGCGTCGTCGCGATATCGGGCTTGTAGGTGATGGGGTCGCGATACGCCAATGCACGATCGATATCCAGCGCTTCGCGGTAGGCATCCGCGGCCTCCCGCAGACGCTGCGTATCGCGATACAGAACGCCGAGGTTGTCAAAAGTTTCCGCCACGGCGGGCCCGTAGGCCGCAGGATCCTGTCGGGCCAGTGCCCAATAGATCTCCAGCGCCCGCAGATAGGCAACTTCCGCCTTCTCTGGTCGTTGCAGCTCGATGTAGAGGTTGCCAAGTTTCTGCTGGATGCGCGCGATCTGGGGTTGGTAGACGGCGGGCTTCTGCTGCGCAAGTACCTGATAGCGCGACAGCAGCGTTTGGTAAATCGGTTCCGCGCGTTCGAACTCGTGTTGCGCTTGCAAAGTGTCGGAGAACGCCGTTGCGATACTGTTGTCTTCCGGTTGCAATGCGTTGGCCTTTTCCAGGTAAGGCAACGCATTTTGCGGAGCAAAGCGCAGCAACTCGATTTCGCCGGCCTCATAACAACGCGCCGCGTACACCGGCACGGCACCTTGGCTTTCAGCAAGCAGCCTTGTCAGCAGTTTTGATGCCTCGCCCAGATCGACGCGCTCGAGCGCTTCATATATCTGCGGTTCAAGAGGATCGGCACTCCGTGCGATCGACGACCGGCGCAACAAATCCTCGTAACGTTCGGCCCATTCCCGGGCTTCGGCAACCACATCTGCGTCGGAGCGCGCCCTGATTTGGCCGATAAGCTGTTCGATTAGCGGTTCTATGTTGATGAACGCGGCATCGGTCTTGCGCGCGATGCCGCCCGATTGCGCCTGCACGGCACTCAATATGATGTTGGCCGCTCTCGCGAGCGAGACGATCTGCTCACGGGAGAGTTGGGCGCCCTTCACCGCGCCGCTCAATCTGGTGGTCATGCGCTTGAGGGCTTGGACGGAAAGGCCGCAGTCGACCTGTACCTTGAGGCCGTTTTTGACATCGACCTCGGAGAACGTCGCAGAACATGAACTCGCGTCCACAGCCCGGCATCCCACGAATGACAAGGCCATCGCCACGCCCGAGAGAATCTTGCGCGCACTCATGTCCCTACGCGGGCCTGCGGTCAGATCAGGCTGTTCCTGGATGCGATCGCGGGCACCTTACCTGCCACGGTCAAAGGCCGGCTTGCGCAGCGCCCTTTATGCCGCACTGCGCAAGCCTTCCCGCATCACACCAGCGCCGCTCAACTTGGCGTACCGTGCATGCGACGCGCAAAGCGCGCCCGCTCGGCCCGGTCCATCAGATCGAGGAATTGATCCGTGCCCATGTGAATCAGCTCTTCATGATCCCCGGCTTCGAAATACACGTCGGGGTGCTGAGCGAGGCTCTCGTCGAGATAGGTTTGCATGCCGTAGGCCGTACATACCGGTGGCAGCGCGCCCAGGTCGCAATCCTTGAACAGTTCCCGCAGATCGGCCTCTTTGGCCAGCAGCAGGTGGCGCCCGGTCTTTGCCCAAAGCTCGGACAGCCGCACGGCGTAAGTCGACGGCAGCACAGCCGCCACGTAGCCATGCTCGTCTTCAAACAGCACTGTCTTGGCGAGGCGATCGCCGGGAATATGCGCGGCCGCCGCGGTTTCGACGCTGGAATGACTGTGCGGATGCTGCACGATTTCATACCGGGAGCCCTTGCTGCGCAGGCAGTCCTGGAGAGTGGCAGACATTGACATGACGCACCTCCTCGGGAAAAAAACTGGAGATTGTTGCGCAAGACCCTTTAAGAATAGTTCGCTTTCGCTCGCGTGTGAAAAACATGCTGGCGACAGCGCCGCCACCGCGCGGACGTAAGGTGACGACCAAGCGGACGGTTACCCCGTATGGCACACGAGTCCGTTTTCGCCAATAATGGCCCCAGATCCACTACTGGACGAGGGCGGCCATGCATTACAGCCCCGATTCGATACGGACCGTCGCCCTGGTTGGACATGCCGGGTGCGGCAAGACATCTCTCGTCGAAGCCTTGCTGCACGAGGCAGGCGCGCTCCACGCTGCCGGCAGCGTTGAACGAGGCACCACGGTCTGCGATTTCGACCCGCTCGAGCGCAAATACCATCACTCGCTGAACTCGGCCGTGGTCCACTTGCACCACCGGGATACGCGCATTTTTCTGCTGGATACGCCCGGCTATCCGGACTTTTCCGGGCTGTCGATCAGTGCCCTGCCCGCGGTCGAGACCGCCGCCATCGTCGTCAACGCGCAGGCCGGCATCGAAATGACCACTCGCCGCATGATGGCGTGGGCGGAACAACGCAAGCTCTGCAGAATGATCATCGTGAACGGTATCGATGGCGAAAAGGTGGACCTCCCGGGGCTGCTGACACAAATTCAGGAGACCTTCGGTATGAACTGCCTGCCCATCAACCTGCCGGCGCAGCGCGGCCGCCAGGTGGTGGACTGCTTTTTCAACCCTGCCGGCGATGCCGATTTCCGCTCTGTCGCGGCCGCACACGATGCGCTGGTCGATCAGGTGGTCGAGATCGATCCCGCCCTGATGGAGCTTTACCTGGAGCAAGGCGAGGCCATCAGCCCGGAGCAGTTGCACGAACCGTTCGAGCAGGCGCTGCGCGAAGGTCATCTGGTGCCGATCTGCTTCACGTCGGCGGCCAACGGCGCTGGAGTCGGGGAATTGCTCGACGTGTTCGTCCGGCTCCTGCCCAATCCTAAGGAAGGCAACCCGCCGCTCTTCTACCGCGATGCCGACGGCCGCCACGAAGTCATGCGCGCCGAGCCGGTCCCCGACAAGCATGTATTGGCCCATGCCTTCAAGATCGTCATGGACCCTTACATCGGCAAGATGGCCGTGTTTCGCATTCATCAGGGCACGATCAGGCGCGATAGCCAGCTCTATATCGGCGATGGACGCCAGCCGTTCAGAGTCGCCCATCTGATGATGCTGCAGGGCAAGGAGCACGTGGATGTCCCGCAAGCCGGTCCAGGCGATATCTGCGCCACGGCCAAGGTCGACGAGATCGGCTTCGATGCCGTGCTGCACGATGCCCCCGAGGACGGCGACATCCACCTGACCCCGCTCGACTTTCCCACGCCCATCTACGGTCTGGCAATCGAGCCTGCGCGCCGGGGTAACGAGCAGCGTCTGTGGGAGATTCTGCAAAAGCTGAGCGCGGAAGACCCGTGCCTGCGCATCGAACACCCGGTCGGCACCAACGAGACGGTGGTACGAGGCCTGGGCGAGCTGCACCTGCGCATCATGCTGGAGCGATTGTCCGAGCAGTACAAGCTCGAGGTCGTGACGCGACCGCCGAAGATCGCCTATCGGGAAACCATCGGCGCCAAGGCCGAGGGACATCATCGTCACAAGAAGCAAACCGGCGGCGCCGGGCAATTTGGCGAAGTCATGTTGCGCGTGGAGCCACTGCCGCGCGGCACGGGCTTCGAGTTTGTCGACGCCGTCAAGGGCGGCGCCATTCCGGGCCAGTTCATGCCCGCGGTGGAAAAGGGCATTCTGCAGGTCATCGAGAGCGGGCCACTGGCCGGCTTCCCGATGCAGGACGTGCGGGTCATCGTCTTCGACGGCAAGAGCCATTCGGTCGACTCAAAGGAAGTCGCATTCGTCTCCGCCGGGCGCAAGGCCTTCATCGATGCGGTGCTGAAAGCCCGGCCCATCCTGCTCGAACCCATCGTCGACATCGAGGTAATGACGCCGGAAGCCGCGATGGGCGACATCATCGGCGACCTGTCCGCCAAGCGCGGGCAGGTTCACGGCACGCGCACGGCCGCCGGTAACGCCGTGATCATTGCGGGGCAGGTGCCGTTGTCCGAGCTCAATGACTATCAGTCGCGTCTGAACGCCATGGCGGGCGGGCACGGTAACTACAGCATCCAGCTCAGTCACTACGATCCGGTGCCGCCTGCCCAGCAGGAGAGGATGGCGGCGCAGCACAAGAACCAGGGGGACGGCGCGGCGTCATGAGGGGTGGGCCGCGCGATGAGTCAAGGAGCCGCTCCAAAAATTGCCTTATAAGTTCTTTTCACAATCGGCAAAAGCGGTTTGGGGGTTAGCTTTACGGCGAATTCCTTTATTACGGATATCGCTCGTGGCTCAGGAAACATATTGCTCGGCACCCATATGCCATCGAACTGGAACAGCAGTTCAGGATAGTCGATATAGCGCTGATCTATATTCAATTTTTCCACCAGATCGTTTCTGACAAAGATCAGGTTTCCTGTATGGCAAACCAGCGTATAGCCTTTCTTCTCCGCCACATTGCAAGTGGCGGAAAACGTGTTTCCCTTGGTCTTTTCACTGTGCCTCCACACTATTCCTGGCGGCACGCTCGAGTTTATTTCAATAATGACTATTTTCGGTGTGTAGTTTTTCAAGGACTCCCATACGTCGCAGTCGTAGGAGTCTATGTCGATCGAGAGCAATGTGAAATTAGCCGGGATCGCGGTTTTTCCGAGAATGGAATCGAGCGAAAACTCATCGGTTGAAAATCGCGCCACAAATGCGTGTACCGGTACTATCTTTGGGTACCTCGCAACAGTGTTCAGGAGGTCCTGGTATCTTGTGCCGTCACCCTCAATATAAACGGCGTTCCATCCTCGCTCCACCAGATGGAACGTATTGCTCAGATGTATCCCGTCCCACGCACCAAACTCCACGCACCAGTTGTCTTCGCCGGCGCTTACATTCAAGCGTTTGTGTATTTCTGCGATTACGCCGTCCTCGCCATTCTGTGAGTGGACATTGGACTGGTACCTGTTGAAAGGCAGGTCGTTGAGGCTTGGCGTCATTTCCATCCCTCCCACTGTTGAAGAGTCCGCGTCATAGGACCCTCGTCGTCCGGTAGGCCATCCACGCCGCGGCGGAGCTCAGGCCCAGCGTCATCGCCCATGCGATGCCCGTCACACCCCAGAAGTGCGTCGCCGGCGGCACGCACACAAGCAGCACGACGACGTCGATCGCCGACGCCTGGGTCGTCGCCTTCGCATCGCCGACCGCGCGCAGATACGACACGAGCACCGCGATCAACGCACCAATTGCCATGTTGATCACGAAGATCCTGAAGAGCGGCACTGCGGGCAGCCACGCCGGTCCGAGGACCAGCGAGAACAGCATTGGCGCGGCGAGCCGCAGCACGACAACGATCACCGCAAGACCCAGCGCGATCACACCGATATAGCGCCTGAAAAGGCGCGCAGAGGCTTGCGGATCGGTGCGATGACGCGCGGCGAAAGTTGGGAACAGGTACTGCGACATCGCGATCGCCGCATCGGCGAGCAGCATCTGCGCGAGCCGCGACGACATCTGATACGCGCCCAGTTGCGCCGGTCCCAGCAGTTTGCCGACCATCACCTTGTCGAACTGGTTGAGCATCAGATTGACGACGCTACCCGCCCAGATCCAACGGCTGAAGTTGATGTAATGACCGATGCCCGACCAGCGCAGGCGGATCGGCGGACGCGGTTTCATCGTGGCCCACGTCAGCGTGGTCTTCAGCGATTCGCCGACTATCATCCCGATCAGCAACGAACATGCGCCCGCGCCGGTGACGGCTAACGCGAGGCCGGTGCAGCAATCAAGCAATGCCGCCGATACCTCGATACACGCCACATGCTGAAAGCGCCGCTCGCGCTGCACGACGTAATACGACGGCGACGCGATGCCGCGCAATAGCGGCAGGAGCGCGGCAAGCTGCAACAACAGCAGCGCGCCACCCAGATGAAACTGACTGTTCATTAATGGCGCAAGCGCGACGAGCGCTGCGCCGATCAATACGCCGCGGGTGGCGAGCGTGGTCCAGACGGAGCCGAGTTCATCGCGCGTCGGCGCAACCTGCCCCTGAATGACCGCCTGCGACAACCCGGTGTCCGAGAGCGCTTCGCCAATCGCGACCGCGAACAATGCGACACTCACGCTGCCGATCGCCTCCGGTCCGAGAATCCGGCCGATCATGAGAAACTTCACGGCCACGAGGCCACGCAACAGCACCTGCTGCAACAGCACCCATGTCGCCGCGCTGGAACCCAGCCCCCCTCTGACTGAGAACGCCGGTAGTCTCAACGTCCGCAATCTTGATCCCCTTTTTTGTGTCGCGTCGCAGTACGCGCCTTCGCAATGCGCGCCGCCGCCATACGCGCGCCGCGCCATCGACGAGCGCGCATCGTCCCTCAAGGTAACCCGCGGTATTCGCCTGCGGACGCCAACTGCCTGTCAGATTCGGCCCGCGTGTTGTATCGGCTACAAGCGAGCGCGCTCACTCACGTCCGCGCGAATCGCAGACGAGTTGCCCTTTCAGCAGCGCATCGAGCCAGTCGGCGAACACCTGAACCCTGCGCGACAGATGCTGCCGATGCGGATAGAGCAAGGTCATCGGCATCGGCGCAGCCCGGTACTCCGGCATCACCTCGATCAGTTCGCCGGCGCGCAGATGCCGCTCCACGTCGTAGGCAGGAATCTGGATCAAGCCAAGTCCCGCAAGGCAGCATGAGATATACCCCTCGGCGCTGTTGACGGTCACGCGGCCTTGCGTCGTCACCGTCCTGACGATCTCGCCGTCGAGCCATTCCCAGGGGGCAACCCGGCCGCTCGACGGCGACGCATACCGAACGACCTGATGGCTTGCCATGTCGCCGGGAGTGCGAGGCGTACCGTGATTTGACAAATAGAGCGGACTGGCAACGTTGATCAGTCGCAGATCGCCAATGGGACGCGCGATCATGCCGGAATCTTGCAGCTTACCGACGCGTAGCACGCAGTCGACGCGCTCTTCGATGAGGTCGATCGCGCGATCGGTCATGCCGAGGGTAATGTCGATCTTCGGATAGGCCGCGAGGAATGCCGGCAGGGCGGGCGCGACGATCAGCCGGCCTATGCGGCCCGGCACGTTGACGTGCAGCACGCCGCTCGGTCCAACCGACGTCTGGCGGAACAGATTCTCGGTCTCCTCGACATCGGCAATCAGGCGCAGGCAGCGCTCATAGAGCGCGGCGCCGTCCTGGGTCGGCGACACCTTGCGCGTGGTCCGATGCAGCAATTGCGCGCCTATCCGGCCTTCCAGTTCCTGAATCGCGGCGGATACCGACGAGCGTGGCATGCCGAGTGTGTCCGCCGCGCGCGTGAAATTCGCGCACTCGACAACGCGCGCGAAAACGCGGAACAGGTCAATACGATCCACGCTCACTCTCCCCTTCGCGAGCGCGCAACTCGATGCCGTATCGAGCTTGCGGCACGGAATACCGTCCGTCACTCCGGCATGCATGCGCGGCGCCGATCCGATTCACCGTCATGTCCAGATAGCCCTTAAATTGTTCGATTTCTCTGACCAGTGATGTCAGAAACAGTAGGTTTAAATGATTTTCCTGGAATATATCATCCAGCAGGATGAGAAGCTGCATGGTGCGGCTTCAATACTGGGGATGGACATGGCACAGCACAGCATCAAAGGCAAAACCGTCATCATTGCGGGCGGGGCGAAAAATCTCGGCGGACTCATTGCGCGGGATCTCGCCGCTCAAGGAGCCAAGGCGGTTGCGATCCACTTCAACAGCGCGAGCTCGAAGGCCGCAGCGGACACGACGCTTGCCGCGATCGAAGCGGCGGGCGCCAAGGCGGTTGCCTTTCAGGCCGACCTGACCTCAGCCGGCGCGGTCGAGAAACTGTTTTCGGATGTCGTCGCCGCCGTTGGCCGTCCCGATATCGCAATCAATACGGTGGGCAAGGTGCTGAAGAAGCCGTTCGCCGAGATCAGCGAAGCCGAATACGATGAAATGACGGCGGTGAACACCAAGACTGCCTTCTTCTTTCTCAAAGAGGCAGGCAAGCACGTGAACGACAACGGCAAGGTCGTCACGCTCGTCACCTCGCTGCTCGGCGCGTTCACACCGTTTTACGCAGCCTATGCGGGCACCAAGGCGCCGGTCGAGCATTTCACGCGGGCGGCGGCCAAGGAATTTGGCGCGCGCGGCATCTCCGTGACGGCGGTCGGCCCCGGACCGATGGACACGCCGTTCTTCTATCCCGCCGAAGGCGCAGACGCGGTGGCTTATCACAAGACCGCAGCCGCGCTCTCGCCGTTCTCCAAGACGGGTTTGACCGACATCGAGGATGTGGTGCCGTTCATCCGCCATCTGGTCAGCGACGGGTGGTGGATCACAGGGCAGACGATTCTGATCAACGGCGGCTATACGACCAAGTAAGCGGGCGAACAGGGCCGCTCCGTTCTGCTAGAGGCGAGGTGTAGGTCACGCAGCGGACGGTTCCGCTGCGCACTTTTCTATTCTATTTACTCCGATCAATACTTACATTTAACTTTCTTTTGTATTACATTTTGCCTCACTTATCCCCCGATAAGTCAACTTGTCAGTTCTCGACCTGCCGCCTTCCCTTGGGCGAGCAGGTCTTTTTTTGCCCTGCCTCACCCATGCGCTTAAAGCTCCAGCGTCACGGTTTCGCCGACCGGGCGGCTGCAACACGCGAGACGGTATCCCCGCTCGCGTTCGCGATTCGACAAACCAATTTCCGACGACGACTCGACTTCACCCTCGATAAGCCGGACGCTGCAACGTCCACAGATGCCCATCCGGCATTGATTGGGCACCACCACGCCATTTGCCTCGAGCGTTTGCAGCAGCGTATCGTCGCGCGAGCCGGCCACCGCCCGGTTGCTGCCCGCGAGCAGCAAGGTACAGGGTTTCTCGGGCAAGATCTGTCGCGATAGCACAGTCTCCACGCCGCCCGGGTCCGATCGGTGCTGATCCAGGATTGCCGCGGCCGGGAAGGTGCTGCGAATCTTGTGTTCCCAGTCCGCCACGAACGGACCGCTGCCGCAGAGCACGACCGCCTCCGGTGCCGGCATCCTGTCGGCGAATCCAACCGGGTCCGGCCGGCCCGACATCAGGTACGAGATACCCGGGCGAACCTGCTCCCGCGTGACAAACGTTGCCACGGACAGCCACGCATGCTTGGCTTGTAACGCCAATAGCTCGGTGAAGTAAATCAGGTCGCCCAGTTGCGGCACGCATACAATCAGATGCACCTCGGGGACTTCGACACCCTGATCCGACAATGCCGCCAAGCCCCGAGCAAGCCCCAGGGGCAACGTCACCCCCACGCCACCGCACACCATCAGCACGCTACGGTAGCGCAACAAGGATTTGCCCGTCAGCACGCCAGATATGTTATCGGCGATCAGCATGGAATTTTGCGTCAGCGACTGATGGATCGACGCCGATACGCCATTGCCCGGGTGCCGTTTAACTGCTATCTCGATGAGATCCTTATCCGGTCTTCCGGCAATCGAATAGCTGCGCTGCTGTACTCGGTTTGCCGCGTCCGGATACTTCAGCAACAGGTGTTTGCCGTAATCGCATTCGTCATAACGCTCTGCATCCAGTAAGCGGAGCCAGTATGCATTGACGGAATTCGACATTCGAACAACGTTCTCACATCTGAAATGAAGGGGCCCTTTCATCTGGTTCTCTCGTGCCTTTGTTTTTCGCGTTTCGTCCAGGGTCGAATCTGCTCGTGCTTAGCCGGACCAGTCCGGCTGTGTGGGCAAGCCAAGCTTGTCCAGCAACGTCATGACCGAATCCTGGTACACCTTGACCTGGCCAATTTTTGCCGAATCGTGAACGATCTCTTCGCGGTGGGGGAAGTCAAGGTGGGTCAATACCGCCGCCCATGCGCCCATCTCGTTGTCGGCAAACATCTCGACTGTTTTCGGTATCACACCGGCAAAGTAGGATCGTTCATGGTTCGACAGCGAGCCGACGATATGCTCCGCGGCGACGCTGAACACGCTGGAATGTCCCCACTCGTCGATTGCATGAGCACGCGTTACCTCTCTGCACAAAGGCTGCACGATCGCGTCGTCGGAGAGTGTGCGCAAATAGTCTGTTATCAATGTCTCGCTTGCGCAGGCGATAGCAAAGCGCGTGAGGCGGCGCTCCCATTCCGAACCGCACTGGCCGACCAGCCGCGACTGCCACGTCACGAGATTGAAATCCGTGTAGTCGACAGGCCGCAACTTTCGATGCTGGTAAATGTAGTTGCATGCGCTGACCGACATCTTCGTATGCAGCGCCTCGTCGAGTAACGCTTCGCTCATCACCTGCTGCAACTCGTATCTCGCCTGCCCGTTGCCGACCGGCGACTTGATGAGATCCTCGCAAGCCGGCGTAACGATGTCGCACTCGACATACACAGTCTTCAGGTTGTAAATCGCCCAGGCGTACGACAGCACGGCACTCTTCAGTGCCGGTTGCGCATCCAGCCATCGTGGATGCGAGCGGAACGGCAGAAGCGACTCCGCGAAATCCGGCTTTTCTGGGTCGAAGGCAATCGAGGTGTGATCCACTGGGCCTTGATTGACCATGGCCCGGTCCCGCCAGAGCAAAGATAGTTTCCTCAACGTCTCTTTTACGTGACTCGATTCAGCAATGTCGTCGGTAAGCATGTGGTCACTCTGCGAAAGGGTAAGAAATCCTGCCGTACGTGATAACGCCGGCCGTGTTCTAAATTGGTAGACAACGCAACGGTTGCGAAAAATCAAATGGCGCGCTGCGGCCCCTGCACGGCGCACAGCCTCCTTGCTGCCGCACCGTGCCGGGCAATGAACCTTCTACGGCTGCGTCACGCCTTCGATGCGGACGGGGCAGCCGGCCTCGCCACCCCCGGCGCGCTGCTGCGCCGGTAAATCCCAATAGCCAGGCCCACGATGATCACCACGATCGATACCAGCTCCACCGGATGAAGCTGCTCCCCAATCAGGAACATGGAAGTGGTAATGCCGAAGACCGGAATCATCAGCGACAACGGCGCGACCGTCGAAACCGGGTACAGCTTCATCAGCGAGTTCCAGCCCCAGTACGAAAAATGCGTCGCGAGGTACACCTGGAACGCCAGCGAGAACAAGGCCACACCGTCGATGTTGTGCCAGCTCGTCACGAACGGATGCGCCCCTTCCAGCCACCATGTTCCAAGCAACAACGGGACCGGCGGAAACAGGCTAGCCCAGACCATGAAAGAGAAGATCTCCTTCACCCCGGACTTCTTGATGATCACGTTGCCGATGCTCCATGCAATCGCGCTCACCACGATCAGCGCGATCCCGAAGATCTGATGGGCGCCGTTCTGTGCGAGGAAAATTCCAGCCAGTCCAAACAGAACCACGATCGCGCCGATCCACTGCGCGGGGCGCAAGGTCTCGCGAAACAGCAACGCGCCCCAGAACATCGTAAAAAATGCGCTCAACTGGATAATCAGCGAGGCGATGCCGGGCGCGACACCCGCTGCGATACCGTAGTTGATCGCCCCCCACATGCCGACGCCGAATATCAGCCCGTAGGCCGCAACGTAGCCGAAGGGAACCGATGGTCTGCGAATGAAGAACACCAATGGAATGGCGGCCAGTGCGAAACGGACACCGGTCAGTACAAACGGGTCCACTGAGTCGAGTCCGAGCTTGGTGATCGGAAAATTGATACCCCATACGAATGTGACTAACAACGCGAGGGCAAGGTGCTTCTTATCCATGCTTTCTCCAGGTAAAAGAAATTCTGCGGCGTCGCGTGAGGCACGCGCGGCCAGGCTGCCAAAAGACCGGCCCCGCGGTGGTGCTCGAGTGCGTGAACACACGGGAAGGCCGGTCAAGCGCAACTAGCGCAGCGCAAAGCGTTTTTGCAGCAAACAGAGTCCTGCGATCTCCATCAGGATGTGGTCGGCTGCTGCGCGCTGTGCTTCCGGCAGCGACTTGGCGATCCCCAGGAAGTCGCGCACGCGCGACGGTTCGAAGAACGGCAGCGAGGTCAGCAACGGGCTGGACAAGGTGTCCGCGACCAGTTGGAACATTTTCGATGTCGGATGCAACAGGGACGGTGGTGCACGGAAGTACTGCTTCTTCCGGTCATAGATTTCCTGCGGCAAATACGGACGCATGGCTTCGCGCAAGGCATATTTCTCGACACCGCCGCGAATCTTCATCCACACAGGCAGCGTAGCTGCGGCTTCCACGACGCAATGGTCGAGAAGCGGCGGCCGCCCTTCAAGGCTGCCGGACATCTCCAGACGGTCACCGAGGGTCGTCAGCACCAGGTTGGGCAGGCTCGATTTGGCAACCGCATAGAGCGACTTGTTGACCGGGTCCCAATCGTCGAAAGCTGGGCCTCCGAGCCGGTCGTAGAACTGCCGGTAAGGCGATGCGTGTGCATGGCCCTCGCGGTAGCCGTCCTTATAGAGGCCAAGCAAAGGCCGAAATAGCGCCGACTGCGTTTCGATCCACGAGATGCTGTGGCCGAGGTTGTTGTTGACCCACTGCACATCGTCGGTCGGGTCTTCGAGGAAGCGGTCGCCCTGACCCGCCATTCGCTCGGCAAGACGCTGGATTTCGCCCTGGTCCTGGTGGTCGTTGTTGAATCGAACCATATCGCGCCGGTAGTGAGGGTAGCCGGCGAACACCTCGTCCGCCCCCTCCCCCGTCAGCACTGCGCGCATGCCCTTGCTCTGGATAAACTTGCAGAGCATGTATTTAGCAATGCTATGTGCATTCGAGAACGGTATTTCCGTATGCCACAGCGTATCTTCGAAGTGATCGGCGAGATCGTCCTGACTGACCGAAAGCACATGAAGTTCGGCGCCGTTGTGCTTCGCGGCTATTTCTGCATAGCGGCGCTCGTCGTATCCGTCTGCGCCCTCAAAAGACAGGTGGAACGCCTGCAGGGACTTACCCGTCAAGGCCGTCGCGAGACCGAGCATGGCGGACGAATCCAGCCCCCCGCTCAACGCGACGCCCACCGGCACGTCGGCATGCAAGCGAAGCTGGACCGATTGTTCGACGGTGCTGCGCACGTACTCGATCATCGACGCCTCTGACTGCTCGTGATCGATGTCAGCGCGGGCGGGGAACTGCCAGTCCCAGTACGTCTTCTCCTGCAGGCCACAGTTGTCCGCCAGCAGGAAGGTGCCTGGCTTGACGCTACGAACGCCATTGAACAGCGTCCGATCTCGCAGAATGAAACCGCGACTCGCGTAGGATTCGTGGTCCCATTGCGCCGGCAGACCCGCTGCCACCATCGCCTTGACCTCGGAGCCGAAGTAAAGCGCTCCATCGTGCTCGGCGTAATACAGCGGCTTCACACCAATTCGGTCTCGAACGGCAAACAGCGTTTCACGGAGACGATCGTAGATCAGGATCGCGAATTCTCCGCGCAACTGCTTGAGTCCTCGCACACCATGACGGCGGTACAGATGCAAGGCGATTTCACTATCGGACGAGGTCTTGAAGCGGCATCCTTGCTCTTCCAGTTCCACCCGGATGCGGGCGTAGTCGTAAAACTCGCCGTTGACCATCATGACAAAGTCGCCTTCGTCCGCCACGATCGGCTGGGTGCCGTTGCTCAGCCCCACCAGTCCGAGACGCACGTAGCCAAATGCGACGCGCCCTGCGGGGTCGAACCAGGTCGCCTGGCTGTCCGGGCCGCGATGATGAATCGCCGCCATCGCCGCATCGAGTTGATCCGCCTTGAATTCACGCGGCTCCCTGGAAAAAATTGCAACATATCCGCACATATTAGGATCCCAAATTATTTAATAACCGCTAATGAAAATTTTTCGCAAAGCCGAGGAACGATGCTGGCCTCGGTTGCCTGTTCGGTCCTGTGTGTCCTGGTTCCAGCCTCACCCGGCGAAACCGGACCCGGCCGCTGCTGCCGCCTCGCACCTGGCTCCTGGACAGCAAACCTGATCTGGACGCCTCGCCCTACCCGCGCTACCTTTACTCAGCGGGACCCAGACTTCTTCCGGTTCAGGAATGTCTCCATTCGCGCCGCTGTTTCCGGACCCGACTGAACAACCGATGCGATCAACGCTTCGGTGTACAGGCCCTCGTCCTGCCCCTGTTCGACAATGCGCGGCAGCGCGTGAATAATCGCGTGATTCGTCATCGGCAGGTTCTGGGCGGCGAGCGCCGCAAGTTCTACCGCCTTATCCACGGCTGCGCCGACCGGAACGAGATATTGCGCCACCCCGCGAGAGACACTCTCCGCTGCTGCGAGCGGGCGTCCGGTCAGCATCATGTCCATCATCAATGCCGTGCCCGCGAGCCGGGGGAAACGAACCGAGGCCCCAAGCCCGACGTAGAGTCCACGCGCGCCTTCAGGCAACGAAAAGTAGGCGGACTCGTCCATCACGCGAATATGACAGGCGGTCGCGATTTCGAGCCCAGCGCCGATCGCCGCGCCGGAAATGGCCGCAATCACCGGCACCTTGCCAAACTGGATCAGTTGGAAGAGGTCCTGCCATTCCCTGAAAAAATTAAAGCAATCGATAACGGACTGCCCTTTGACTTCGCCGAGATCGAGCCCCGAGCAGAAGTGCTGGCCGGTGCTGTAAAGTACTGCGGCGCCGACATCGTCCGGAATATTCGAGAATATTTCGTGCAATCCCAACATCACGGCTTTGGGCATTGCATTGCGCTTTTCCGGCCGATCGAGTCCGACCAGCAAAATATTTTGCTGTCGAGATACCTTAATAAAAGTGCTTTCCATCTATTACCAACCCCGTGTGAATATTGAAGCGTGATACTAGCGTGCAATTCACCGGGCAACGTTGCGAAATCGGGCGTTCTTATGTCAAAATCGGGCCATGCTTATCGCGTGGCCAAACGATGAGTTTGATGCATTTTAAATTACTCCTTTTCCGCACCTGATGGCGCCTGGCGTGACTTCTGATTTGACGGAACGATTGGCCGAACGGCAAACGAACTACGGCGAGCAAAGATGAAAGACGAGCTAACTGGGGTCGTTGTTACCACGCGCACGTTCGGGCCCGGGGATGTGTTCGCCCGGCACACTCACGAGGAAGGACAATTCGCCTATGCGGCAACCGGCGGCATCTCGATGTTTACCGATAACGGCAACTGGATCGTCCCCGCGCAACGGGCGATCTGGGTTCCCGCCAATGTCGGCCACGAAATGCACATGCACGGTGCGGTGACCATGCTGAATACATTTATTGGGGATTTAGCGGCCCGGTTTGCCGCCCTGCCGGCTTACTGCCAGGTATATGGCGTTTCCGCTTTACTTAGGCACCTGTTCGAAGCCATGTTGGCGTTGCCGCCGGGTGCCAGCGCGCGACGTGCACGCCTGGAAGCGATTCTGCTGGATGAGTTGAGCGGCATGCCGCGGCTACCGTTGAATGTGCCGCTGCCGCAAGACCCGCGGCTCTTTAAAGCGTGCCGGCATATGCTCAATGCGCCCAATCAGGCCATCTCGATCGACGAAATGGCCAGCATGGCCAATATGAGCCGCCGGACTTTCACACGGCAGTTCCGTGAGGCAACCGGCGCCAGTTTCCTGGTCTGGAAGCAGCAGATTTGCGTGCTCGAGGCTTTGTCCCGGTTGAGCATGGGAGCCAGCGTCAAAGATGTCTCCGCCGATCTCGGATACAGCAGTACAAGCGCTTTTTCCGCCGCGTTCAAACTTCTTCTCGGTGATGCACCGGTCCGGTATCTTGCTCGATACCGCGAGCTCACACTTTCGCCCAACGACTCTGAACCGAGCGCACCGTCCTGCAACGATCTTCAGGGCGTGCGATATCCGGAGATGTCGAAGCCTGCGGACATCAGTTTCTCCGCCCCGTCGTTTTCGATGTGACGGCGGAAAGTGTCTAGAAAAGAGTCAAAAGCGGTAAATTTTCCAAGCCGAAACGTCATCCCGCGCTCCACCTCCAGCCACGTTGAGATATCAGCTTCGTTGTGCTGCATTTGGGCCTCGAGCTTATCCAGCGCGACCGCTACTTTGGCCTCGTAACTCTCGGCCGTCTCGAACTCGTTCCAGAGTGTCTCTACTTCCTGTCCGAGTCCGGGCGGCAGCATGGAACGGATCTTCTGCATGGATTCCCGTTCGCTTTGCTGCTTGCGCTGCTTTTTTTCGCTGTCGTTGATCACATCGAACGCGGGAACATCTCCACTGATCGCCTCGACCAGATCGTGGACAATAATCATTCTCAGGACTCTCAGTTCGTCTATCTCTTTGTCCAGATACTTCGACACGAGCATCGCCATCAACGACATACGCCACGTGTGTTCCGCGACACTTTCATGACGTCCGTCTGAAGTCCAACTATGTCGCATCGTGCATTTCAGTTTCTCTGCGAGACCTAGCAGCGAGACAATCTGAGCGACATTTTCTGCAATAACAGTCATATCTTTTCTTCCGCGTTTAAATTCGAAATGCATATAAGAAAGGAGCCTTCGTTTAATTCGCCTTGCATTAAATTAATCATCTGGAAGCGAAAAAATTTAGATCCTTATCTTAATCGAATATTTCCGGTGCTCCGGCACCGCGTCGATCCGCATGATATTCGCACTGATCGATCATCTGGGAACCCGGAACCACGCCGCGGCGCCCAGAGGCAAGCCCGCCCCATCTGTACCGGACACCATGATCCAATCTGTACCGTTACTGTACTGGCCCGAATCGATAAACTGCTTCAAAACGCATCGACACCGGAGCCACCCATGTCCTTCGAATCCCTGAGCGCGCTGCCCGCCGGCATCCTGTTCGCGCTCGTCACCACCATCACGCCGGGGCCCAACAACACCATGTTGCTTGCCTCAGGCGTCAATTTCGGCTTTCGCCGCACCCTGCCTCATCTGTTCGGCATTAGCGCGGGCGTCGTGTTGCTGATGCTGTCGGTCGGTTTCGGGCTCGGCGAAGCGTTTCACCGTTTCCCTCTGCTGTACTCGGCGCTGGAAATTGCCAGCGTCGCCTACCTGCTGTATCTCGCGTGGAAGATCGGCACGTCCGGCGAAGTGAAATTGCGCAAAGGCGAGCGCCGCCCCATGAAATTTTACGAGGCCATCGCCTTCCAGTGGGTCAATCCGAAGGCATGGATGATGGTGCTGACTGCCGCGACGACGGTTCACGTCAGCGAGAACTTCGGCACCAATGTCGTGTTGATGGCCGTGCTGTTTTACGTGATCGGTTTTCCATGCATCTGTCTGTGGGCCGGTTTCGGCACGGCGATGCGGCAAGTGCTCGCGGACCCGAAGCGGCTGCGCATCTTCAATGTGGCGATGGCGCTGCTGCTCGTGATGACGCTGTATCCGATTGCAGCGCGTTTGCTGAGCTAGTCAAGGCAGGAGCCTGTGCAAGCGGCTCCTGCATCGTTATGTTTCTGTCGTGCCGCTGCTCAAGCACATCGCCTAGCCCCGTGACCACGCGTTGATCGCATTGCACTTGCCGCACCGGCCACTGCGGCGAGTGATCGGCATGCTGGAAAGCGAGCGTCAGCCCAGCATCACGGCTGTGTTGCGGCAGCAATTGCTGCAAGCGTCGAAGTAGGCATCGCGGGTCTTTCTGGTTGAACCGGAACTCACCCCACCCGCTCAATAAACCTCCACAACGCATCCTCAGTCGAATACGGTGCATTGAACCGAAACCACGCACTGGCCGCATCATCCGGTCTGAAATACGACCCCGGCGCCAACCAGATGCCGTGCGCGAGCGCCGCCGTCGCGACCGCCCCGGCCCGCTCGGCTTCAATCGGCAAGCGCGCCCACAAAAACAGCCCCGCCCGCGGCCGATGAAACAGCTCGAGCCCCAGTGCATCGAGCCGCTCTTCCACCACTGCATGCGCAGCCTTGAGCCGCTCGTTCACGTCCTCGACATGACGCGCGTAACGCCCTTCCAGCAGCACCTTGTCGACAATCCGCTCGATCGTCTCCGACGACGTCAGCCCCACCGCCATCTTCGTGCGCGCCAGTTCGCGCAGCACGTCGCGCTCGGCCACCACATAGCCGCAACGCAGCCCCGGTGTGACGGTCTTCGAGAAGCCGCCCACATACAGCACCCGCTGCAAGCCTTCCATCGCAGCAAACAGAGGCGCCCCCGGCGGCGCGAGTTCACGGCTCACGTCGTCCTCGATCACCCACATGCGTGCCCGCTCGGCAATCTGCAGCAGGCGGAACGCCGCCGCCATGCCGAAGCTTGCGCCGGTCGGGTTCTGCAGCGTCGTATTGACGAAGATCGCCTTGGGCCGGTGCTCGGCCACCAGCGCTTCGAGCACCTCGGTATCGACGCCCGCCGGCGTGCGCGGCACGCCGTACACGACCAGCCCCGCCAGCTTGAGAATCTGCAGCAGGTTGCAGTAACCCGGGTCTTCGACGAGCACCACGTCGCCCGCCCGCAGCAGCGTGCGCACAATCAGATCCAGCGCCTGGGTTGCGCCTTGCGTCAGCAGCACATTCGAAACTTCGACCGGCAAGCCGTGCCGGTCGAGTTGCCCGGCAATGCGCTCGCGCAGCGGCGCAAATCCGTACGGATGACCGTAATCGCCCATACGCGGCCCCGGCACCCGGCTCATGGCCCGCAGCGCATGCTGCAGGCCGCTTTCGTTGATCCATTCGTTCGGCAGCCAGCCGCCGCCCGCCTTGATCGGCACCGAATGATCGGCGAACACATCGGAGAGCAGCCAGGTGGCGGTGAGGCTGGGTGGCTGCCAGTCGGTCGCGCTCGCGCGGGCGGCCTGCGCCCGCGGCGCCACCCGGTAGCCCGAGCCGCGCCGGGCAACCACCAACCCCATGGAAACCAGACGGTTGTATGCTTCTGTAACGGTGAAGGTGCTCAGTTCATGGCTCGACGCCAGTTGCCGCACCGACGGCAGCAGGGCTCCCGCCCGCAGCGATTGCGCCTCGATGGCGCGCGCAAAGCCCTGGACGAGCTGCTCGACGAGGGTAGGCGCGGTGCGGCGGTCGCGTTCCAGTTCAAGTTCAATCATGGCGAGGCACGCTATGGTGCGAGTGAGGCAAAACGGACCCAACTGGACCCAATCGGACAAGCGACGAAGCACGCGAATGCCCATAGATAACCAACACAGTTAACGCAACTTCGCCTGCACAGTTAGCAGCGCAGTGCATCAACTGTTTATGTCCGCCATTTAACAGCGGACGCTACAGTTTCGCAACGCCCCATCCCACAGGGATTTCCTCCGCTTGAAGGAAGTCGCCTTGGGGGACCACTTCGAGGAGAAAACCATGACTTCGCGCCCCGTCATCGACGATCTGTCGTCTTTCTGGATGCCCTTCACCGCCAACCGCCAGTTCAAGGCTGCGCCGCGCCTGCTGGAATCGGCCAAGGGCATGTACTACCGCGCAACGGACGGGCGCGAGGTGCTCGACGGCTGCGCCGGCCTCTGGTGCGTGAACGCCGGCCACAGCCGCGACGAGATCGTCGCCGCGGTCACCGAGCAACTTTCCACGCTCGACTTCGCGCCGACCTTCCAGATGGGCCACCCACTCGCATTCGAAGCGGCCGCGAAGGTCGCCGAACTGATGCCCGCCGGCCTCGACCGGATTTTCTTCACCAACTCGGGTTCGGAGTCGGTGGATACGGCGCTCAAGATCGCACTGGCCTATCATCGCGCGCGTGGCGAGGGTCAGCGCACGCGTCTGATCGGCCGCGAGCGCGGGTATCACGGTGTGGGCTTCGGCGGCATTTCCGTGGGCGGCATCGCGCCGAACCGCAAGATTTTTTCGGGCGCGCTGCTGCCGTCCGTCGATCATCTGCCGCACACGCACAATCTCGAACACAATGCATTCTCGAAGGGCCAGCCCGCATGGGGCGCGCATCTGGCAGACGAGCTCGAGCGCATCGTCACGCTGCACGACGCGTCGACGATCGCCGCGGTGATCGTCGAGCCGGTGGCCGGCTCCACGGGCGTGCTGATTCCGCCGCAAGGCTATCTGCAGAAACTGCGCGACATCTGCACCAAGCACGGCATTCTGTTGATTTTCGACGAAGTGATTACCGGCTTTGGACGCCTGGGGAAAGCCACGGCCAGCGAGTATTTCGGCATCACGCCGGACCTGCTGACCATGGCGAAAGCCATCAACAACGCCGCCATCCCGATGGGCGCCGTGGCCGCCAGCCGCACGATTCACGACACCATCGTCAATAGCGGCGCGCAAGGTGCGATCGAGCTGTTCCACGGCTATACGTATTCGGCGCATCCGGCGGCGGCTGCCGCGGCCGTGGCGACGCTTGATCTCTATCGCCGCGAAGATCTGTTTGCGCGTGCGGCGTCGCTCGCGCCGGCGTTCGAGACGGCCGCTCACGCGCTGCGCGATGCCAAACATGTGAAGGACATTCGCAATCTCGGCATGGTTGCCGGGATCGAACTCGAACCGCGCGACGGGGCGCCGGGCGCACGTGCCTATGAGGCTTTCGTTAAGTGCTTCGAGGCTGGGGTGCTGGTTCGGTTTACGGGCGATATTCTCGCGTTTTCGCCGCCGCTCATTATCAGTGAAGAGCAGATTCAGCACATCTTCAAGACTGTGCGGGACGTGCTTGCTACGGTTCAGTGACGGCTTGACGGGTGGCGGCATCGTGCCGCTGCCCGTGAGCTGGCGGCGCGGCCGGCAGCCATTTCAATTTCTTCGTTCCTAGTCGTTTGAATCCCAAATCGCGATGACATGACGGGACTGGAAGGTCACCTCAAATCCAGCGGTCATATCGCGTGTGCATAGCGGGTTGTTGTCGAGCCTTCCATAGTAAAAACCACCTTCGACGCGCTCTGTCGTTACCCACATACGCTCAACGTTGATTTTTTCAGTTCCAGACTCGTCCACGGTTCGAATGCGGAAAATCAACTTCACCGTCTCCCCGGCGACAAGACCCTCCCGTCGGTCACGCTCAGGCAACCAGAATGTAGATGGGTGCGCCTGAGCAATGACCTCTGCATCATCAAGCTCCCAACCGTCCCGCGTAATTTCCGAACGCATCATAAATCGATCCCTGTTTCCCCGTTTTCCATTAGAAACCGCAGTCGCGCGGAAAACTTCCTTGCAGCCAGTCTTGCCAATCCCACGCGTACGCGCATTCACCTTCGCCATCTATCACAGGGTGGTGCTTCGTCACGATGTCCCAAACGATTTCAAGATCCACGTCGAAATAGCCGTGCGCCACCCGATTCCGCATACCGATCATCTGGTTCCACGGTAGCGCGGGACTCGGTTTGGTGTGGATGAAATCAAAAAAGCCTTCGCGGATTTTCGTTGCGACCTCGCCGATGATGACGAGGTTCATCATCACCGCCTGCTGCCTCATCTTGTCGCCGAGAAAATCTTCTCTTTCGACACCAGCGATATGTTGCTGGGCAAACCGTGCGGCTTCCAACATATGGTCCAGATAGTCGGCCAACCTCAACTGCTGCCTGTCATTCATACGGGACCGCCTCGACCAAAACCTAGGCCCTGAGAAAGTGGCCGCACTCTGCCCGATCAACTGATCGCGCGATCCCTCACCGGCGACGGCTATGCGAAAGGCATATTCCGTCCCGGAGCGGACTTTCGTGACTCTCCAAAGCAGACGCTCGTCCGGCTTTAGACGGTAGTCAATCAGACCATTTAAAGGGGCCCAATTCCTTGGGCGTGTCGAGGACAGGCGATTCAACGCCAGCGTGTCAAACTAAAGTCAGTTATGGTTACACGTTTTCACAAGAAGCTCTGCGTTTATACATTTTCATTCAATTGAAAGGAAGTTCAATGCTGAGCGATCCGAGCAAGTCAGGTTTGGGCGACGTCGATGCGTACGTCGAAACACTTGTGCGCGACTGGCACGCGCCGGGGATCGGCGTAAGCATTGTCAGAAACGATGAGGTAGTGTCAGCGCGAGGCTACGGTCATCGCGACGCTGCGAATGCGCTGCCGTTTACCGCATCGACGCTGTTTCCAATTGCATCGAACACAAAACTTTTTACCGCGATCGCCGCAGGGTTGCTCGTCGAACGTGGGCTGCTAACCTTCGATGAGCCGATTCGCTATGCAGTTCCCAGTCTTCGGTTTTACGACCAGTCACTTGATGCGGCTGTCACGTTACGCGACATGCTCGGACACAAAACCGGCGTGCCTCGCTATGACATGATCTGGTACGAATCGGATAATTCGACGAAAGACCTCTTCGAGCGCATCCGCTTCATGAAGCCAATCGCTCCGCTCCGATCACGGATCATCTACAACAACATGATGTACGAAGCGGTTGGCCACATCATTGAGTTGATAAGCGGAAAGCCGTGGCATCAATTCGTCCGGGACGAGATTTTGACCCCACTCGGTATGCACCGGACGTTGTTCACATACGGGGACGCTAAAGCAGATCGCCAAGGGGACTACGCCCTACCTTTCTCCGAACGACGCGACAGCGATGAATTTTGGCAACTGCCTTCGCCGAAAGACGACGACTGCAGCCCGGCGGGCAGCATCGTCGCGAGTCTGGACGACATCGCGCGTTGGTCGATCATGTTGATGAATAACGGCCTGATCGACGGCAAGCAACTGATCCCCGCTGGCGTTCTAAACGCGACGCTCGCTCCCGGCTTGCCGTGGCCGAACGAAATGAGCGATGTCCTCGGCTTTGAATCCGATCTAAACGGCATCTATGGCATGGGGCGCATAACGGCGGTATTTCGCGGTCATCTATTGACGAGCCACGGCGGCGCCTTGCGAGGGTTCCATTCGCAGGTTTCATATCTGCCGAAAGAGAAGATCGGCATCTCCGTGTTCGTGATCGGCGACCATTGCGCACCTCTCAGCAATGCGATCGGCTTTGACCTCTATAGTCGCGCGCTTGGTCTCGACGAGACAGACTGGACGGCGCGTCTGTACGAGTTTGCAGTAAAGGAAAAGAATACGATGCGTGAGGCGAGAGCACGCTCGGTGCCGCGCGAAGTGCCCAATACGCGCCCATCACATGACTTGCGAGATTATGTCGGCTCGTACGAGCATCCTGCATACGGACGGCTCCATATAACGACTGACGGCACGCGACTTCAGTTTGGTTTTCGCCATATCAACCAGCCCCTGAATCACTTCCATTACGACCGCTTTGACACCCCTGATGACGAGGCAGACGGCGGATGGTCAGTTTTATTCCTTACTAGCGCTTTGGGCGACATTGATCGCGTGGTGATGCGCCTTGACGAGGCCGAGGCCGTGTTCGTTCGTCGGCCGATACGTCCTGATGCGGAGTTGCTTGCAAAACTGGTTGGTACGTACGAGACGCCTTTCGGCATCAGGATCGGCGTCCAATTAAATCGTGACGGCGACATCTTGATATCCATTCCGGGCGAACCTGCGAGCGTACTCGAAACCTTCGGAGGCCTGCAATTTCGCAGCAGTGCGTTTCCCGACGTCACGTTCGAATTCGTCCTTAAGGAGGGGCACGTGAAAGCGCTTCGTCACTGGGATGCGCATGCGGAGATTGAATGGGCGCGTACTGACGACGCGGTCCCCTGACGCGCAAAAAACGACGTCTCATTGAAAAGTCAGTCAGGCTTATCGGGCCTTGAATGTTGCCTGTTACGCGATGCCGGGATGTCTTCCGAAGGATTCGTTCGTTAGCGATAGGCCAAAGGACCGCAAAGGTCGTTTGTTGACGATCCGCGCCTTGGGGTGATTATCCGCTTTTGGCCGAACTGAGCCGGACAGCCCTAGCGCCACATGTGCTTGTTGCGGCTCACCCGCGCCCGTAAACTGCCGCTTCCTAGCCATCGGCCGCCAGCGGCGCATAGCACAACCGGCGGCACCCGCGCGATCCAAGGCCCGGGTTATGCAGCCTTTCCGACAATGGTCTCGTAGTAAAGCTTCAAAAAACCCTCCACGTCCACATCCACGCAGACATCCTGCTGGGTGAACGTATCCCAGTCCGGCGCGGGCACGCCCATCGTCGCGGGCTTCTGAATAGTCTGGCCAACCGCCAGCCCTTCCACCACGACCCGCACCGCCCCGCGTCTGATCTGATAAAGCTCGGGCGCCACCAACCAGGCCACCGCCGACGAGTCATGCACATAGATGCCGTGCACGCCCGAACTCTCGATATGGAACTGCTCGTAGTGGCGCGACACGTCCCAGATGAACTGTCCATCCGCGCCGCCGTTCTGACGAAGGCGGTCGAGATACGCCGTGCTCATCACCGCCTTTTGCGTCACGTCGAGTCCCACCGCCGTGACTTTCCAGGCCGCGGCAAAGACCTGATCGGCCGCATCCGGATCGGCGGAAATATTCGCCTCTGCACAGGGACTGACATTGCCCAACACGCCGTTGATGCCGAACGCCCCGCCCATGATGATGACCTGCTTGACCAGGTGCTGGATCTCGGGATCCTCCTGCAACGCGAGCGCGAGATTGGTCAGCGGTCCGACGGCGATGAGGTTGATCTCATGCGGATGCTTGCGGATCTCGTCGATGATGAAGCGATGCGCCGGCCTCGCGTCGAGGCGGCCACGGCCATCGTCTTGCAGCTCCGGCAAGTCGATGTCGCCCAGCCCGTTGTACCCGTGAATATGCGGGATCGGCTCGGGTGCCGCCCTGCGCAGCGGCCTAGCCGCCCCGCGTGCCACCACGACCGAGGGTTTCGCAAACCGCTCGACCAGATAAACCGCACTACGCGTGGTGGTTTCGATCGTTGCATTGCCGAACACGGACGTCACGCCGATCAGTTCGATCTCTGGATGACGCGTCTGAAACACCAGCGCCATCGAGTCGTCGACGCCGGGGTCCGTGTCGAAAATTACCTTGTGCATGATTTGACACTCACGTTGTGTGCAAAGAAAAAGGCCCCAGCGCAAGCCGGGCGAGCCGGGGCTGTTGCGCGTGCTAAACGCGAAAACGCGGCGCGCGTCGTCAAGCGGCGGACGAGCCGCCAGACTCAAGATAAAACGCACCCGGCAGCAGCGCACCGGCACTGGTCACTTCCACCTTGCCGTCCAGATTGGTCAGTACAACCTCG
Organism: Paraburkholderia sp. SSBN10T; assembly: GCF_056619545.1. NCBI lineage: Bacteria > Pseudomonadati > Pseudomonadota > Betaproteobacteria > Burkholderiales > Burkholderiaceae > Paraburkholderia > Paraburkholderia sp. SSBN10T. The sequence continues at coordinate 37,041 of NZ_JBWQQI010000035.1, read as the reverse complement.
AGCTGCGGCGAGCCCAGTTCGATCATCACCTGGCGGCAGGCGCCGCACGGCGCGATCGGTCCGTCGGTCTTGCCGGTCACCGCCAGCGTCTTGAACTGCCCCGGACGATAACCGGCCGCCACCGCACTAAACAGCGCCGTGCGTTCCGCGCAATTGCACAGGCCGTACGAGGCGTTCTCGACATTGCAGCCATGAAAAATCTTGCCGTCGTGGGTCTCCACCGCCGCGCCGACCAGAAAGCCCGAATAAGGCGCATAGGCACGCTCGCGTGCCTTGCGTGCCTCGTCAATCAGATGTGCGTGCTTCATTGTTCCTCCGCATCGGGACCAGCACTCTGCCGAGTCGCTAGTCGATCAGTTCGTACACGCTGGCCGGCACGGCAGCGCGAGTGTCCGCCAGCGTGCAGGCTGCCAGGATGTCACGCGCCGCTTGCTGGGCTGCGGACGAATCGCGGGCGTGAATCCGCGCCAACGGAGCGCCCGCCTCGACGTATTGTCCGAGTTCGACGAGGTCTGTCAAACCGACCTGATAATCGATGCCGTCTTCAGGACGTCTTCTGCCTCCACCGAGGCCGACCACGATCAATCCTGCCGCCCGGCAATCGATGCGCGTCACATACCCGGCGCGCGGCGCGGCGACCGTCAACACGACCGGCGCTTCGCCAAGATAGCGCCCGGGTGCGTCCAGCAAGTCGCCCGGGCCGCCGAGCGCGTGCACCATCCGCGCGAAACGCTCCGCGGCCGCGCCCGAATCGAGCGCGGCGTTCAACCTGGCGCCGGCCTCCGCCGTGTCGGCGGCGAGGCCGCCCAGCAGGAGCATCTGTGTGGCCAGCGCCAGCGTGACCTCGTGAACGCGCGGCGGACGAATGCGCCCAGTCAGATACTCGATCGCGTAGCGGACCTCCAGCGCGTTGCCCGCACACGACGCGAGCGGCTGATTCATATCGGTGAGCACGGCGGTCGTTTTCATGCCGGCGCCGTTACCCGCGTCGACGATGCTGCGTGCCAGCTCCACCGACTTTTCATAGCTCGGCATGAAGGCGCCCGAGCCGACCTTGATGTCCATGGTCAGCGCGGCCAGCCCTGCCGCGAGCTTCTTCGAGAGGATCGAGGCCGTAATCATCGCAACCGATTCGACCGTCGCCGTCACGTCGCGGATCGCATAGATGCGCTTGTCGGCCGGCGCAAGTTGCGCCGTCTGGCCAATGATCGCCACGCCGACCTCGCGGACCACGCGCTGAAATTCTCGCGTTTCCGGCACCAGGTTATAGCCGGGTATCGAGGCAAGCTTGTCGAGCGTCCCGCCGGTGTGGCCGAGGCCGCGCCCCGAGATCATCGGCACGAAACCGCCGCAGGCGGCCACCATCGGGCCGAGCAGCAGCGAAGTGAGATCGCCTACGCCGCCTGTCGAATGCTTGTCGATCAGCGGGCCCGGCAGATCGTAGTCGTGCCAGGCCAGCACCTGGCCCGAATCGCGCTGCGCCAGCGTCAAGGCTACGCATTCGTCGACGCTCATGTCGTTGAAGTACACCGCCATCGCGAACGCGGCCACCTGCCCCTCGCTGACGCTGCCGTCGGCGATGCCTCGCACGAACTCGGCGACCTCGTTGCGGCTAAGCGGTTGCTTGTCGCGCTTCTTGCGAATGATTTCCTGTGTCAACGACATGACGATCAACCTCGCAAAATGTAGGAGACCCTGGCGTTACGACAACGGTGCAACTGCTGCTTGTGAGGCGCCACGCGGCATGGTTCGCATGCCATGCCGCACGAAGCCTGCATGCTTCAATGAAATGTCAGGAAAATACCGGCAATCGCCGCGCTCATCAGGTTCGACAGCGTGGCGGCCGCCACGACGCGCAAGCCATAGCGCGCCACCTCGGCGCGGCGCTCCGCGGCCACCGCGCTAAAGCCCCCTGTAAGAATAGCGATCGAGGAGAAGTTGGCAAAGCCGCACAACGCGAACGAGACGATTGCCAGCGTCTTCGGATCCAGTACCTGCAAGCCGGCTGCAGCAACCGATTGTGCGCCCTTGAGGTACGGCGACAGATCCACGTACGCCACGAACTCATTGAGGATAAGCTTTTCGCCAATGAAGTTGCCGGCCAGCGGCGCATCGTGCCACGGCACGCCGATCAACCATGCAACCGGCGCGAACGCCCAACCCAGCATACTTTGCAGTGTGATCTGCGGATGGCCGAACAGACCGGCAATGCCGCTGACAGTCGAATTCAGCAGTGCAATCAGGCCAATGAAGGCAATCAGCATCGCCCCGACGTTGATGGCGATGCGCAGGCCAATCGCGGCTCCCGCTGCGGCCGCTTCGATCACGTTGGCCGAACGCTTCTCGTCGAAACTGAGTCCCTCGAGCACGACGCGGCTCGCCTCGGTGGTCGGAAAAATCAACTTTGCAAACAGCAAGCCACCGGGTATGGCCATAAACGACGCAGCCAGCAGATACTCGAGGTTGACGCCCAGGCCCGCGTAGCCGGCCAGCACGGACCCCGCGACCGAAGCCATGCCGCTCGACATCACTGCAAACAGCTCGGCGCCGGTCATCTGCCGCACAAACGGCTTGACGAAGGCGGGCATCTCGCTCTGACCGAGGAAGATCGTCGCCACTGCCGAACAGGCCTCGACGCGGGTCACACCGAGCAGCTTTTCGAACACGACGCCGAGACCGTTGATGATCCACTTCATCACGCCGATGTGGTACAGCACCGCAATCAGCGCCGTAACGAAGATAATCATGGGCAGCACGCGCAGCGCGAACACGAAGCCGCCGCCGCCAAATAGCTGAAACATCTTTTCGTCGACGAGACCGCCGAACATGAACGACACGCCGCGGTCGCCCATCTGCAAGACATGATTGACGCCGCGCGCGGCGGCTGCAAGCGCCGCACTGCCGAGCGGCACGAACAGCACCAGCGCGCCGATCGCCACCTGGGCAACCAGCGCGGGAACCAAGGTGCGCAGACGGATGCCGCTGCGGTTGGTCGACAGCGCATAAGCGATCAGCAACAGTAAAGCAATGCCACACAGACTGCGTACGATATCCACGTTGTGCTCGCTAGAGAAATGAGGATGACCGGAGGGGTGTAAGCGGGCCGGCGGTTGGCCTCGCCCGCTAACGTGAGTGCGCGCGGCCTGTTTTGGGGACGGCCGCAGGTCCAGAGCGAGGCGTTACGGGGAACGACGCTGTCGTGAGGCGCTTGCGTGGAAGCGTGGCGGTGAAACGGGCTGTGAAGCGGGGGCAACCTTCCTTCGCATACCTATCTTCCTCCTCATACTTTAGTTTCGATCTTCTATAACCCGCCAGGCCGTGCCACATAACGTGCACCACCAGGCCGCCCGCATCCGGCCATCACACAACAAGCCAGGCAGCCAGGCGCGGAATGCCGCAGCGCAGCGAAACCCGCCGTTACGTTGCACGGAATTCGCTCGATGCATCGCGCATGAAAAGGGCTGTCGCACGGCTATCCTGTCCTGTCGGTCAGGTTATAGATGAACAAAAAAATAAAGTACAAGGCTTTTCGCGCGACGGCGGTTCCACAAGCGTGAAATTGCAGAAAAAACCACCAAAACGTGCGTCATCCGCGCGGACGGCGTATGGTTAGAGCAACGGCCGGCGCGGTTTGTCCGGCCAGACGGGAGAGCCGCATGAAGATAGCCACCTTACGCGCAGGCACTCATATCGAAGGCGTCCATTGGGTCGCCGAATATGCCTGGGACGTCCACGAGATTCGCCTGTTTCGGGAAGGGCAGGAAGTGGACGTGCACAATGCACCGTCCACCCTGTTCGGCGATGAAGAGAACGCCGGCTCGAAAAGCTGCGCCGATCATCGGGCAGCAGAAGCGGCTCTGCTCGCGTACTTGCGGCGCTTCGTCGCCGAGCACGACGCGGAGGAATAGCGGAGGAAAGTGGACGCAAATCGCGGCGCAATCGCCGCGCAACAGCGCGGCGATTTCGTCCGGTGCGCGACCTCAGTGTGTATGAGCGTGCCTCAATCAGCCGGACGCAGCTTCTTCACCTCGGCATCCGACGGTTGCACGCTCGCACCGTCGATATAACGGAACGACGTCATCACGCCCTTGCCGTCCTTCACGCCGGTCACACCCACAAACGCGCCCATGGTCGACTGGTTGTCCTGCGCGCGATACGCGATCGGCCCGAACGGCGTGTCGACGTTCAAGCCCTTGAACGCGGCGGCCAGTTTGTCAGGATCGGTGGAACCGGCTTTCTTCAGGCCATCGGCCAGCGACATCAACGCCGAATATCCGACCACCGAACCCAGACGCGGATAGTCGTGATACTTCGCCTGATACGCGTCGACGAATTTCTTGTTGGCAGCCGTATCGATCGAATACCACGGATAGCCGGTCACGATCCAGCCGCTCGGCGCCTCGGCGCCAAGCGGGTCCAGATAATCCGGCTCGCCCGTCAGCAGGGACACCACGCTGCGATCCTTGAAGAGTCCCGTCGTATTGCCCTGGCGGACGAACTTGCCGAGGTCCGCGCCGAACAGCACGTTGAAGATCGCGTCGGGCTTCGCATCGGCAATCGCCTGGGTCACCGCACCCGCATCGAGATTGCCGAGCGGCGTCGCCTGATCGGAGACGAACTCGATATCGGGCTGCGCCGCCTGCATCAGCTTCTTGAAGGTCGCCACCGCCGACTGGCCATACTCGTAGTTCGGGTACACCAGCGCCCAGCGCTTTTTATGCAGCTTGAGCGCTTCCGGCACCAGCATCGCAACCTGCATGTAGGTGGACGGACGCAGACGGTACGTGTACTTGTTGCCGTCGGCCCAGACGATCTTGTCGGTCAGCGGTTCGGCGGCGAGGAAGAAAACATGCCGCTGCTTCGCGTAGTCGGCGAGCGCCAGGCCTGTGTTCGACAGGAAGCCGCCGAACAGCACCTGCACGCCCTCGCCCGTCACCAGTTCCTGCGCGACCCGCACGGTATCGCCGGGGTTAGCGTTGTCGTCGCGCGAGACGACTTCGAGCTTCTTGCCGAGCACGCCGCCGGCCGCGTTCACCTGGTCGAGCGCGAGATTCCAGCCATTCTTGTAAGGACCGAGAAAGGCCGGCTGGGCCTTATAGCTGTTGATTTCGCCAATCTTGATCGTCTCCTGGGCGGTTGCCCCGAGCGCCGTCAGCGACAGCGTCATTGAGAGAGTCAGACGAGAGATCCATCCTGCGCGTGTGGTCATGCGTAGCTCCGTTATGAGTGGGAGTGCGGAAATGCGAATGCAGATGCGGCTGCTTTAGTGCACGGCGTTGCGAGCGTATGGGCAATCCGTTGCCCGGCTTACCAATCCTTTCCTTGGCGGGCCCAGTGCGTTTCAATACGTTCAAGCGCCTTCCGATGCATCAGTCGGCGCGCGGCGCCGCGCGAATCCGCGCTACGCTCGCTTCGACGTCCTGCCAGGCGGGTTTGCCGCCCGCAAACCGTTGACGCAGGTAGGACACGAGTTCGGCCACCTGGGCGTCGTTGAAACTGTCGCGGTAAGCCGGCATCGTACCGAGTTCGGGCCGCGCAGGCGAGCCGATGCCGTCCAGAATCACGCGGATCAGGTTGTCGGGGACGGCGCTGTGCAGGTTCGTGTTGAGCGCGAGCGACGGATGCGCGCCGAATAGCTGCGGCCCGCTACCCGTGTGGTGGCATGCCGCGCACGCGCCGTCGAACAGGCGCGCGCCAAGGCTCGATGTCGTTGGGGTTGCGAGGCTGGCCTGAGCGCTCGCCTGTTCGCTTACCTGTTCATATTCGTGCGCCAACGCTTGCGGGTCCGCGTTCGGTTCCGCCGGATTGAGCGAGGCGAGGTAATTCGCCATGGCGCGAATATCGCTATCCGGCAATGCCGCCAGTTCGCTGACGACCGGCCCCATCGGGCCGGCCGCCACGCCATGCAACGGTGCGTGGCCGAAGCGCAGATAGCTGAACAGTTCGTCTTCGGTCCACGGTACGGGGGCGTTCGAGAGCGTCGTCAAGGCGGGGGCTTCCCAGCCCTCTGCTACGCCGCCGCCGAGGAACGCTGCGCCGGTTTTCTCGGCACCGAAGGCGTTGCGCGGCGTGTGGCACGCGCTGCAGTGCCCTAGGCCGTTGACCAGATACGCGCCGCGATTCCACTGGGCGGTTTGCGTCGCATCCTCGGTGAAGGTATTGCGCTTCAAAAACAGGCTGTTCCATGCGGCCATCATGGGCCGCACGCTGAATGGAAACGCCAACCGGGTTTCAGGTGGACGCGAGCGCACCGGCGTTTGCGACATCAGATACGCGTACAGCGCCTGCAGGTCGTCGTCCGACACGTTCTTGAACGACGTGTATGGGAATGCTGGATACAGATGCCGTCCATCGCGATGGATGCCCTGGCGCATAGCCCGCGCGAATGCCTCGAACGACCAGGTGCCGATGCCGGTCTGCGCATCCGGCGTGATGTTCGTGGTGTAGATCGTCCCGAACGGCGTGTCGAGCGGCAGACCGCCCGCATTCGGCAAGCCATTGTGCGCGGTATGGCAGACGGCGCAATCGCCGAGTGAAGCAAGCAGCTTGCCGCGGGCGACCAGTTCAGGGGCAAACGAGGCGGCTAGCGGCGGTGTGATCGGTGCAATGGGCTGCGGCGCAAACGACGCCATCCCTAGCCACCCCGCCGCCGCCGTTGCCAATGCGCCGAGAAAGCCGAAGCGCCAGCGCTTCTTTCTGCGCGCGGCAGCAGCGGCCGCCGCGTCTGCCGGTCCATCGGCCAGTGCCGCGCGAATGACCTCGGGCGTGAACGGCGGCCTGCGAAACCGCACACCTGTGGCGTCGTAAAGCGCGTTGGCAATTGCCGCTGCGCCGGGCAGCGAGGCCGACTCGCCGGTGCCCATGGGCGGCTCGCCGTGGCGCGGCATCATCACGACCTCGATGACGGGCACTTCGCGGAACGTCAGGATCGGATACGCACCCCACTCCCGGCTCGTGACCGCGTTCTCGCCGAAAGTCACACGCTCTTTCAACGCGCGGCTGGTCGCCTGAATCACGTTGCCGTGAATCTGATGACGCACGCCGTCGGGATTCACCATCGTGCCCGTGTCCTGACCGACCACGACGCGCGTGACCGCTAGCTCGCCGCTCTTGCGGTTCACTTCGACGTCAGCCACCCAGGCAGCCCACGCCGCGCCGAAACCGGGGAATTTGCTGTGCACATAGCGTGCGTAAGCAAAGCCTCTGCCGCGTGCGATGTCGCCGCCTGATTCGTTGTCCTGTTGGTCGTCGGGCTGCTCATCTAGCTGGTCGTGAGCCGCCTTCTTTGGCACGGCGTTACGCGCTTCCCAACCCGCCTTCTCAGCCACCGCTTTCACCAGATCGATCGCACGCGGATCGGTCAAATGCTGGAGCCGGAATTCGACCGGATCGACGCCGGCCTCCTCGGCGAGCTCATCAATGAACGACTCATGCGCAAACGTGTTGGGCAATGCCGAGACGCCGCGCAGCCAGGACGCACGAACGATGGGCGGCGTGTCGTCGCATACGATCCGCATCGTGCGGTAGTCGTATGGCGGCACGGAGGTGCGGTCACCCATTTCGAATACCTGCGGCTGCGAGGAGATCGTGCCGGTCAACAACAGCGCAAGCGTGGGCGCGTCGTTCGACGGATAACGCGTGGCGAAATCGTAGCCCGTGAGCTGGCCGTTCGCGTCCACCGCGCCGCGCACATCCATCAATTGCGCCGCACCTTTCGGCTCCCACGCGTGTTCGTCTTCGCGAGAAAGTTGCACGCGCACCGGACTGCCCACCGCGCGGGAGAGCAAGGCGGCGTCCGCGGCCACGTCGTCGGCGCAGTTGCGGCCGTAACAGCCCGCGGCGTCCATCCGCACCACTTCGATCTTCGTTTCGTCGAGCGAGAGCAGCAGCGCCAGGTCGGCGCGCAGCGAATGCGGGTTCTGCGTGCCGGACCAGACCTTGAGCGCGCCGTCACGGTAGTCCGCCACGGCGCACGACGGTCCTATCGACGCATGCATCTGGAACGGCCAGACATAGGTGCGCTCGAGTGTCTTGCCCGCCTGCGCGAGCGCCGCGTCGACGTCCCCTTCGATCACCAGATCGCGGCGCGTCGAGGGATTGGCGCGCAAGGCGGCCTCGACCTCGCTGCTGGTTTCGAGCAGCGGCAATCCCTCTACCGCTTTCCACTGCACGTCTAGCCGCTTGACCGCCTGCTGCGCGATCTCTTCGCGCTCGGCAACGATGCCGACAAAATCGCGGATCACCACGACCTTGACGATGCCGGGCAGATCGCTCACCGACGCCTCATCGACGTGCAGCAGACTGTTGCCGATAAAGTCGCCTTGCGCGACACCCGCATACGGTGGACGAATCACCCGGCCGTGCAGCATCCCGGGCACGCGCACGTCGTGCACGAACATCAGCTCGCCGGTGGCTTTGGCGGGAATGTCGAGACGCGCGGTGCTCTTGCCGACAACCCGATAGGTCTCGGGTGGCTTCACGGGCGTGTCCGTCGCAAGTATCAACTCGATGCGCCGCCCGGCGATCAGTTCGCCATAGCCGATGCCTTGCGTCCGGTCTTCGCCGCGCCGATGCACGATGCCGTCGCGCACGTCGAGCGTCTCGGCGCCGACGCCAAAGCGCGCCGCCGCTTGCGCTACAAGATACTGCCGCGCCTGCGCCGCAGCGAGACGCAGCGGCACCGCCGAAATCTGGATTGTTGCGCTCGCAATCGTCGGGCCCTGGTTCGGCACCTCGCTGGTGTGTCCCAGCACGATCGAGACGCGCGTCAGCGGCACATCCAGTTCTTCCGCGACGATCTGCGCGAGCGCGGTGCCGATCCCCGTGCCCAGATCGACGTGTCCGTTGAACGCCACGACGCTGCCGTCCCCGCGTACCACGAGGAACACATCGGCCGTCGTCGGCACGAATGAGGAGCGCGAGCCTGGTTGCCCGAGCGCCGGCTTGACCGGCGCCTGCGGCGGCCGCACGACGATCAGCACGTTCTGCGCGTCATCGAGCCGCTGCCGCGAGAGCGGCTGACGATCCACGCTGACGTCCGGCCCGGTCATGCGCGCGCTCCTTCATGCTCGCCGCGCTGCGCCGCCAGCAATTGGGCGGCGCGATGCACGGCGCGCAGAATCTCGACATGCGTGCCGCAGCGGCACAGGTTGCGCGACAGCTCGCGGCGAATCGTAGCGTCGCTCGGATGAGGATCGCGCTCGAGCAGCGCTTTAGCGGTCATGATCATGCCGTTCAGGCAATAGCCGCATTGTGCGGCCTGTTCGTCGATGAACGCCTGCTGCACCGGATGCAGCGCCGCACGCGTGCCCAGTCCTTCGAGTGTGGTGATCTCCCGCCCCTGCGCGACCCGTGCCGTCGTGACGCACGAGCGGGTCGGCATGCCGTCGAGCAGCACTGTACATGCGCCGCATTCGCCGAGCCCGCAGCCGAATTTCGGACCGTTCAGCGCCAGATCGTTACGCAGCAGATACAGCAGCGGTGTATCGATACAGGCGCTGACGACATGCGTCGCGCCGTTCACCTGGAGCGTGAGGTTGACTGGACGGTTCGCGGGACGGTTCATGGCAGCGGCGTCGATGGATCGTTCAGCGTCTAGACAACGACCGGCACTTCAGTCGCCGGCGGCGTATTGCGGCTGCGCCGGCAACGGATCAGGCCGTCGATCATCACCATGCCGACACCCGGTATATCGCCAAGCTGCACGCTTTCAAGCAGCGTACTGCCGGCTGTGTGCTGTGCGCGATCCATGAACACCAGATCCGCGGGCCGGCCCACTTCGATCAAGCCCTGGCGCAGATTGCGCTGCCGCGCCGTGTTGCCGGTTGCGAAGCAGAAGGCGATTTCCGCAGGCACGTCGGCAAGACTCGAAATCAACGCGATCATCCGCAGAATGCCGAGCGGTTGCACGCCCGAGCCGGCCGGACTGTCGGTGCCGAGAATGATGCGGTGAGGGCATTTCAGTTCGATCGCATGACGGGCAGTCAGCAAAGCGATGCGCTCATTGCCGTTGTGGACGATCTCCAACGCCCGGGTGGATTGCTCGCACAAGTCGCAAACGTGGCGGTACGGCAGCGAGGTATGGCCACCGTTGATATGGCCAATCACGTCCGCGTCGGCTGCAAGCACCACATCCTTGTCGATCAGGCCCGAACCGGGAATCGACGGGCCGCCCGTGTGAATCGTGCTTTGAATGCCGTACTTGCGCGCCCAGGCGACCATCTGACCCGCTTCCTCGCCGGCTTTCACGCTGCCCAGACCCACTTCGCCGAGCAGCTTCACACCCGCTGCAGCCAGCTCCTTGAAGTCCTCCTCGACCATGCCCTTTTCGATCACCGGCGCACCGGCCAGCACCTTCACACCGCCGCCGACGCCCGCGCCACGCATGCCTTCGAACGAACGTTGCGCGGTAATCGCCAGTGCTTTTACGCCGACAATATCCTTAGGACGTCCTGGCAAGTGCACTTCGCCCGCCGAGATCATCGTCGTCACGCCGCCGTTCAGGTTCGACTCGATCCAGCCCATCTGATTCTGGCGTGGGGTCCAGTCGCCGAACACGGGATGCACATGCGAATCGATCAGGCCAGGCGCAACCGCTGTGCCTTTGCAATCGACCGTGGTGCGCGCGCCCTCGAGGTCGCAGTCCCTGGCCTTGCCCACTGCGACGATCACGCCGTCGTCGATCACTAGCGTGTCGGCATCGAGAACCGGCTGGTCGATATCGCCCGATAACAGCAGGCCGATGTTGCTCACGACGACCTTGCCCGACAACCCCGTCAACGTCTCTGCTGCCATCTGCTTCTCCTTTCGCTACGACTATCCGAGGCGGCCAGGCGCCGGCACATCGCCGGATACGTGAACCGCGTCGCAGGAATCAGACGCTCAAGTAAGCGCGTCTGACTGTTTCGTTCTTCGCGAGTTCGCCGATCGTGCCGCTAAAGCGAATCTGCCCTTTTTCGAGGACATACGCGCGGTCGCTGACCAGCTCGGCGAAGTGCAGGTTCTGTTCGGACAACAGGATCGACAGCCCTTCGCGCTTGAGTTCGAGAATCATGTTCGCCATCTGCTCGACGATCACGGGCGCCACGCCCTCCGACGGTTCGTCGAGCAGCACCAGATACGGATTGCCCATCAGCGTGCGCGAGACGGTCAGCATTTGCTGCTCGCCGCCGCTCATCTGGGCGCCGGGGCGCTTGGGCATTTCGCCGAGGTTGGGGAACAGGCGAAACAGCTTGTCCGGTGTCCACTGCGGCGCGCCTTCGCGCGGCGGTTGCCGGCCCGCGTCGAGGTTCTCCATCACGGTGAGATCGGAGAACACACGCCGGTCCTCGGGCACGAAACCCATCCCCATGCGGGCGATCCGATACGGCTGCAGTGTCGAAATGTCGGTGCCGCGAAACCGCACTTCGCCCTGACGGCGCGGCAGCAGGCCCATGACGGCTTTCATGGTGGTGGATTTGCCCGCGCCGTTGCGGCCCATCAACGCCACTACTTCGCCGCGCCCCACTTCAAGGCCGACGTCGAACAGGATGTGGGCGCGGCCATAAAACGCGTTGAGGCCGGAGACTTTCAGCATCGGCTCGCTCATTGCAGCGCCCCTCGATGACCGCTTTGGCCGTCGTGATAGTCGAGCGCCGCATGCGCCTGAAAGGTCTTGCCAGTGCCGAAATAGACTTCCTGCACGCGCGCATCGTTGCGGATCGCCTCCGCACTGCCTTCGGCGATCAGCTTGCCGCGCGCCAGCACGATCATGCGGTCGGCATAGGCGAACACCACGTCCATGCTGTGCTCGGTAAACAACACGCCGATCTTGTGCTCGGTGACGAGGCGCTTGGTCAGCGCCATCAGGTCGTTGCGCTCTTTCGGCGCCATGCCGGCGGTCGGTTCGTCCATCAGCAGCAGCTTCGGCCGGTTCGCCATGGCGATGGCAAGCTCGACGCGTTTGACGTCGCCATAGGCCAGCACGCCGCAGGCGCGATGCGCGTCGGCGGCCATTCCGACCTGTTCGAGCAGGCTGAACGCTTCATCGGCGAACCATGAGCCGGCCGGCTTCCACAGACCGAACAGCTTGCGTTCGCGCGAGACCAGCGCCATCTGCACGTTTTCGAGCACCGTCATCGAATTGAAGGTCGCGGCGATCTGGAACGTGCGGCCCACGCCGAGCCGCCAGATATCGCGCGGCCGCATGCCGACGAGCTCCTGATCGTCGAGGCGGATCGAACCGGCGGACGGCTTCAGTTGCCCATTGACCATGTTGAAACAGGTCGATTTGCCGGCGCCGTTCGGGCCGAGCAACGCGAGCAGTTGACCGGCTTCGAGTTCGAAAGAGACGTCATCGACGGCTTTGAGACCGCCGAACGATTTCGACAGGCCTGCGACGCGCAAGAGGCTCATAGACCCTCCTTCATCGCGGCAGCTTGCGAGGGCGGCGCTGACACCGGACTGCTGTTGCTGCGCTGCGCGTCGCTCATCCCGCCCGCGTGACCGTTTTTCGTGCTGCTGTCGTCGTCGCCAAAGCGCTCGCGAATGAAACCTACGATGCCTTGCGGGAACGCGATCACCAGCAGCAGGATCGTAAAGCCCAGCAGCGCCTGCCAATAATCGGTCTGACGCGCCACGGCGTCCTGCAGCCACGTGAATATCGCGGCGCCGGCAATCGGCCCGGTCAGCGTCTGCAGGCCGCCTAGCAGCACCATCACGAGCCCGTCGACGGAACGGCTCACGCTGATGACTTCCGGAGAAATCGTCCCTTTCGAAAACGCGTACAAGGAACCGGCCAGGCCGCAAAACACCGAAGCGATCACAAACGATGCCCATTGCACGCGCTTGACGTCGATGCCGATCGCCTCGGCACGCAGACCGGAATCGCGTGAAGCCCGCATCGCATAACCGAGCGGCGAAAACAGCATGCGCCGCAGCAGCCAGACGCAAATCACGACACAGACGAGCGTCAGGTAGTAATAGGCCACCGGCGAGGACAGCCAGTTCGACGGCCACAACCCGAGCACGCCGTTGCTGCCACCGGTCACATCGTCCCATTGGAACACCACCGACCAGACGATCTGCGCAAACGCGAGCGTCAGCATGGCGAGATACACGCCGGACAGACGCACGCAAAACCAGCCGAACACCAGCGCGCCGCCGAGCGCGAGCAACGGTCCAAGCAGAAGTGCGGCTTCCATCGGCAAGTTGAGCACCTTGAGAAACAGCGCCGCGCCGTAAGCGCCCAGACCGAAATACGCCGCGTGCCCGAACGAGTGCATGCCGCCCGGTCCCATGATGAAGTGCAGGCTGGTGGCAAACAGCACTGCGATCAGTATCTCGACCAGCAGGATCGGCATATACGGAAACGCTTTGGCAGCCAGCGGCGCGAGCAGCAGCGCTGCGAGCACCGCCACCGCCAGCCATTTCAGACGCTTGCCCGCAGGCCGCAGCGGCGCTTCCGGCGCGGCCATGCCGCGCACCGCGGCACTTGCGCGGCCCAGCAATCCCCAGGGCCGCACGACGAGCACGACCGCCATCACGACAAACTCCGCCACCAGCGTAAAGCGGCTCAGCGAAAAATCGATCCCGCCAATCGACACGTGCCCGATGCCGATACACAGCGCCTTGATCTCGGCGATCAGCAACGCGGCGACGAACGCACCCGGTATAGACCCCATGCCGCCCACCACCACGACCACAAACGCGTTACCGATGGTCTCCAGATCGAGCGATAGATTCGCCGACATGCGCGGCCCCTGCAAGGCGCCGCCCAGTCCCGCCAGAAACGCGCCGACAAAAAACACGCCGGTAAACAGCCACGCCTGATTGATCCCGAGCGCGCCGAGCATCTCGCGGTCCTGGGTCGCCGCCCGCACCAGCGTGCCCCAGCGCGTGCGCGTGAGCGCGTACCAGAGCAGCAGCAACACGAGCGGGCCGATCACGATCAGCGCGATATCGTAGGTAGGCAACGGATGGCCGAGCAGATCGACCGCGCCGGCCAGATGCGGAGCACGCGGTCCGAACAGATCTTCGGGGCCCCACAGCCAGAGCGCGGCGTCGCGAAAAATCAGCACCAGCGCGAAGGTAGCCAGCAGATGGAACAGCTCAGGCGCCTGATAGATGCGCCGCAGCACGATCATTTCGACCAGCGCGCCGAGCACCGCGACGGCCAACGCGGCGGCCAGCACCGCAAACCAGAAACCGCCTGTCGTCTGACCGAAGCGGCTCGCGAGGCTATAGGCGACATAAATGCCGAACATATAGAACGAGCCATGCGCGAAGTTGACGATGCGCGTCACGCCGAAGATCAGCGACAGGCCCGCGGCGACCAGAAACAGCGTCGACGCGTCGGCGAGCCCGTTGACCAGTTGTACCAGCAGATTCGAAAGCATCGTAATCCTCAGCGGCTTGCAATCCATCTCATGCGCAGCAGTTAGCCCACACCTCACGCAGCAGCACAGTACCAGCGAATTAATCTAGCGCAAACCGTCTTCCCCTTTGATCTCGCCTGCCTGCAATCCACCGATGCGCGGCAGCGGCCGTCCCGAAGCCGTCACGGCCACCGCCACTACGATCTCGTTGGCGCGCGGCGCATCGGCGACGCGCGCTTCGATGGCGTCGAAATGGCTGCGCACGAAGGCGGCGTCCTTGTGGCCGAGCGGCACGTCGATTGCCGTACCGAGCGTGCCCATCTTCTTCGCCGACGGCACCAGCGCCGCGCCCTTCTCCACGGCTGCGCGCAGCGGCGCGCCGAGTTTCGGATGCAGGATCGCGGCGGCATGCTCGAGTTCGCCCGCTTCACCGACAATCGCGGCCTTGCCGTAACTGTGCGCCTCGCCCGGCGCGATGCCCAGCGCCTCGACGCACTTCTTGCCGAGCAGCGCGCCGAGCTCTTCCCCGGCATCGATCAGCGCATCGAGCTTCGGCTCGAAGCGGCCCGCGTAGGGATTCTCGATCACGGCGATGGCGACCGCGCGGCGCGTGGGCGGCTCGATCGTCTGCCCCATTTCAATGCGTGTTTCGTCCACCTGCACTACCAGCTTGCGAAGCTTGATTGCCATTTCGCTCTCCGTGTATGGGTTCGCTGTTGCTGCTTGCGCTGCGATTACTTTGCTGCCTTGGCCGCGACGTCGCAGCGGCCTAGCGCAGGCCGTCCTTGCCGACGATCGCCTCTTTCGCCAGACCGCCGACACGCGCATGCACGCGCTGCCCGGTGCTCATGACGAGGATAAAAACCACTTCGTCCGCGGCCGGCGCGCCGGGCACGCGAACTTCGAGCGCATCGAAATGGCTGCGCACATAGCTCGCGTTCACATGGGTCATCGGGACATCGAGTGCGGTCGACGGTGCGCCGACCTTCTTGGTCGACGGCACGATGGCGTTGGTCGGCACGCCGTTTTTCTCGAGCAATTCGCGCATCGCATAGCCGCCCGGCACGTGCCACAGCGCGCCGTGCTCCAGCTCGCCCGCCGCACCGACAATCGCGCCCTTGCCGTAGCTCTCGATGGCGGCGTGCGGCACCGCCATCGCGGCGAGCAACCGCTGGGCGAGATCGACGCCGATCGGCTTGAGCGCTTCCATGGCGTGTTCGATGTTCGCTTCATAGCGGCCTGCAAACGGATTGTTCATCACCGCCGCAATCGCGCCCTTGCGCAACGGCTGCGCCGGCGGTGGCCCAAACTCATGAAAGATGTCTTCGACGTGCGTCAGCACGCGGCGGATTTCGAACACGGAGCCTCCGTTGGGTAATGGGGTCGACGGGCGCTATGGGAAATGTGGGCGGCGCTCGCGCCGCCGGTCAGGCCCATGCCGCCCTTTGCGCTTGAAGCGAGCGCACCTGGCGCGGCCATGCCGACGACACGCACCCGTCCTTGCAAAAACAGCGCGGCGCCTTCAATCAAACCTTGCTCATGCAGGCGGGCCGCTTCCTGAGCACCTCGCGCGAGGGCGAAATCGATCAGCGGTTGCGGCAGTGGCGGCACATCGACGGTCACGAGCAGGTCGCCGAGGTCGCTATCGTCTTTCAGCGAGGACGCCGGCTGACGCACGATATCCGCGTGCTTCAGATCCACCGCGTTGGCGATCATCGTTGCGGCGGCGTCAGCAGCGGCGCTGCTGCGGGCCAGCACCGTGACGCTATCCGCAATGCCGAGGCTAAAACTGCGGCCACGCCAGCCGCTCGTCGCAATGCCACGCACCGGCTGCGCCGCATCAAGCGTCAGATTGGCGTCGAGCTTGAGTCCTCCCGCCGGGCGCGTCTGCGCAAACGCGGCCAGATCCGCGAACACGCCGATCCGGTAGTGCTGCCGTTCGTCCAGATGCAACGCGATGTCGCCGCCGTTGTTGACGAACGCCCGCGATACGCCGGGACGCGCGAACGCTGCGATCAGTTCATCCGCGACGCTGCCCGCGACCGCGGCCATCGGCGTGATATAGCGGGCGCGGTGCGGATAGCACGCATCCCACATGCGGCTTGCGACGCTGCCCTCGCACGGCCGGTTCGAGGCATCGCGCGGCACCGGCCGTCTCAGTGCAGGCAGCTCCGCTACCAACTCGTCGAGGATCGTCGTAAAGCGCTGCCAGCAAGCCTCATGCGCAGCGCGCACGGCCGCGGCATCGCCATCCGCGCCGATGATCAGATCGATCGGGCCGTGCTGCAAATGCCAGCGTGTAGCGTCCAACGGTGCGCGGGTCGCGGTCATGTGCGTCATCCCAGCATCGGCGGCACGCCGGGCGGCCATGGGTTGTCGGGGTGGCGCGCCAAGGTGCGGCGTGCCAGCGGCGCTCCTTCGAGATGATCCGGGCCATTCGCCAGCACGCTTTCGAGCGAACGCACGGCATCGAGATGGCCGCCGAGATCGCGGTACGCGTCATAGCTCATCGTGAACTCGATCGGCGCGACGATCGCCGGCGTGGGCACCGTACCGAACGAACGGTCCGGCATGCGCGTCACATCCACCATGACCGTAATGCCGCCGCCCGGCCATACGTAGGCCGGCGCACCGCCACATGTCACGTTCACGAGCCGCTGCTTGATGGCGCGCGTCAGCAACACGGGGTTCTCCGTGGCGCCGGCGCGCAAGCTGCCGCCCGCACCGCCCAGGAACAACACGGTCGCCAGTGACGGTTCGCAGTTTTCGCCGATACGCTCCACGGTACGCCGCACCGCGTCCGGCATCTCCATCATGCGCGGCACCAGTGCGGCGTCGAGCTCGTACCACTGCGCGTGCTCGCCGGTGGTCGAGACCATCAGCAAGCGCATGCCGGGCCGCGCAACCGTGGGATCGAAGCCTTCAATGATCGCCAGCGGGTCCTGAATATCGGTGCCGCCCCAACCCGTGCCGGGATTGGCCACCTGGAAGTAGCGGCCCGGCGTCGATTTGCGGCCGCGAATCTTCAGACCCGAACGTGTCATGCCGAGACACCGCCCCGCCTGATGTTCGGTCAGCACACCGGTAATGTGATCGTCGACCACCACCACCTCGTCGACATGGCCGAACCATTGTTTGGCAAAGATGCCGATGGTGGCGGAGCCGCAACCCACCCGCATGCGCTGCTCTTCGACACCATCCACGATGGGCGCCGCGCCGGCGCGGATCACCAGACTCGCACCGCCGTCGATGGTCAACTCCACTGCCTGCTTGTTGCCGAGCGCCAGCATCATGTCGCAGGTCACGCGGCCTTCTTTCTTGCTGCCGCCCGTCAAATGATGGACACCGCCGAGGCTCAGCATCTGCGAGCCGTATTCGGCGGTGGTGACATGGCCGACCATTTCGCCCTGGCAGCGCACATTCGCCTGCTCCGGCCCGAGAAAACGGTCGGTGTCGATCTTGACCTTGAAACTGCAGTAACTAAAGATACCCTCGGTGACGACCGTCACCATATCGACGTCGTTGTGCTTCGAAGCAACGATAAAAGGCGCTGGCTTGTAGTCTGGGTAGGTGGACGACGCACCGACGCCGGTCACGAACAGCGCCTCGCCCTGAACATCCGTCAGTGCGCCGCCATGCGCCTGCGACGATGCACCAAATTCGATCGCCGCGGCTTCTTCAGCGCCAGGCCCTACCAGGGACGAACGCGTCATGAACACCACCGGATCGACGCGGATCAGCCGTCCGTCCGCATTCGCGTAGCGGTCGCACGCCCCGGTGCGGCCCTCGGAGATCTGGCACAGCACCGGACAGGCATTGCATTCGATCTTGTTCGACGCCATCCGCTCGCTGCGGGGCGCCGCTTTTTCGAGCACGGTGGGACCGGGCGTGGAGGCGGTTTCGCCATCCACGCGGTCTGCACCGAAATCGACCTTCGTATGCTCAGTCATGTTGGGGTTCCCATACGACGACATTACAACGGGTCCTGCCCGGCTGACGAAATAGCCCTTGTTTCAAGGCACATTCGTGTGACACGCAGCGGCTCGCATTTTTAAAAATGTTGCGGTCACTCACCGTTCGTGTAGTATCTGCTACACCAAACTTGATTGAAATCTACTCGATCAAAATAGACTGCGCAACGTCTTTTCCTGGTCGCCCATCATGTTGCGGCGCGCCAATCTCCGCGTCGCAGCCCTGTGCAGAAGGAGTTTCGCCGTGACTCATGTCGTGACAGGAGCCTGCATCCGCTGCCGCTACACCGATTGCGTGGACGTCTGCCCGGTGGACTGCTTCCACGCCGGGCCGAACATGCTGGTGATCGATCCGGACGAATGCATCGACTGCGCGGTTTGCGTGGCCGAGTGCCCCGTCAACGCAATTTACGCCGAAGAAGACCTCCCTGCAGACCAGCAGGCATTCACGGCGCTCAACGCCGAGTTGACCGGCGTGTTTCCGGTGCTCAGCAAACGCGAAGATCCCTTGCCCGACGCCGACGCCTGGAAGGACGTGACGGACAAACTGCACCTGCTCGAGCGTTGAGCCGCGCCATGCCCCGTTCAACACCACCGCCTATGAACACTCTGATTTCGCCATGCCGCTGCGTCACCCAGATGCGCGCACGGTTCATCGTTCCCTCGTTGTTCCTCACTCAACCAACCGCAGGAGAAACCCATGAACGAAGTTGTTGACCACCCCACCTCTCACCACACGCCGGACACCCACGCCGAACCGCCATCGCCCATCGAGACCGACGCATTGATCGTCGGTGCAGGGCCGGTCGGCCTCTTTCAGGTGTTCGAGCTGGGCCTGCTGGAAATCAAGGCGCATGTCGTCGATTCGCTGCCGGTAGTGGGCGGTCAATGCGTCGAGCTGTACCCGGACAAGCCGATCTACGACATTCCCGCAGTGCCGATCTGCACGGGGCAAGAGCTTGCCGACAATCTGCTCAAGCAGATCGAACCGTTCGGCGCGACGTTTCATCTCGGCCAGGAAGTGCAGATCGTCGAGCGTCTGGCAGACCGGCGCTTTTTCGTGCGCACCAGCAAAGGCACCGAGTTTGTCACCAGGACCATCTTCATTGCTGCCGGCGTAGGCTCGTTCCAGCCACGCACGCTGAAAGTGAGCGGCATCGACAAGCACCACGGACGGCAACTGTTCTACCGCGTGCGCGATCCGGAACTGTTCCGCGACAAGGACGTTGTGATCTGCGGCGGCGGCGATTCCGCGCTGGACTGGGCGCTGAATCTCGTGGATATCGCACAAAGCGTGATCCTCGTGCACCGGCGCGATGAATTCCGCGCCGCGCCCGCCTCGGTAGCGAAAATGCGCGCGCTCTGCGACGAACTGCGCATGCAATCTCTTGTCGGCCAGGTGAGCGGCTTCGAAGACAATCATGAAGCGCTTCATCGCATCAAGGTGACAGGCGGCGACGGCGTGACGCGCACGCTCGAACTCGATCACCTTCTGGTGTTCTTCGGGCTATCCCCGCAACTTGGGCCGATCGCCCAGTGGGGGCTGGACATCGAGCGCAAACAGGTGGGCGTCGATACCGAGAAGTTCGAAACCAATGTGCCGGGCATCTTCGCAGTCGGCGATATCAATTCCTATCCCGGCAAGAAGAAATTGATCCTGTCCGGCTTCCATGAAGCTGCACTGGCGGCGTTCGGCGCAGCACCCTATATTTTCCCAGACAAGAAGATTCATATGCAGTACACGACAACCAGCACCAAGCTGCATAAGGTGCTGGGTGTCGAATCTCCGGTATTCGATTGATGAACCGTTTGCCGGGCCGAGTCCCGGCTGTATCATGGCAGCGGGCCGGCGTCGAAGATTGCCGCCCCGCAGCGATATGCATGCTGTTGTGCGCTGTGTTTTGTATCGATGCACCAGAACCTAACAGAAAGAATCGAGGCAGCCCATGAGTCCAACTGCCGCCCGCAAGACGGGCGCCACCGGCATCCGTGCGAAGCAGGCCCAGGATACGCGCGCCAAGATTCTGAAGGCCGCCATCAAGGTGTTTGCCAAGCAAGGCTATGCGAGCGGCCGGGTCGAGAGCATTTCGAAAGCTGCGCGCTCGCACGACAGGATGATCTACTACTACTTCGGCAGCAAGGAACAGTTGTTCGTCGAAGTGCTGGAGACGATCTATTCGCAGTTCAACGAAGCCGAAAGCCGGCTCGATCTGGACCTCGACGATCCGGTACGCGGGCTGCATCAGGTGGTGGAGTTCGTCTGGCAGTACTACCTCGACCATCCCGAGTTCGTCACGCTCCTGTCGAGCGAAAATCTGCATCAGGGCAAGCACGCCAAGAAGTCTTCGAAGCTGCGCGATATTTCCGGCTATGCCATCTCCGTGGTCCAGAAGGTGCTGGATGCGGGCAAGGCGAAAGGCGTGTTTCGCGGTAGCATCGCGGCGCGCGATGTTTACATCATGATTGCATCGCTGGGGTATTTCTATAACGCCAACCAGTACACGCTGAGTGCGTTCCTCGGCGAGACGCTGATGGACAAGGCGGCGCTCGCGCACTGGCGCGAGGTCATCAAGGAAACGGTGTTGCGGGCGGTGCTGGCGCAGGTGCCCGTTGAAGAGGCCGGCATCGCGCGCGAGAACGCGTCTTAGCCGGCCGGGTTGCCACTTTTCAGGCTGCTTTTCTCAGCCCGCTCCTCAGGCCACTTCCGGCGGTAAGTCCGCAGCCGCCGCCCGATGCGCGGCGGAGCGTTTCACCATCAACGCCCCCGCTGCGATCAGCGACGGCACAGCCAGCAGCGCAAAGATCGTGCTGAAACCGATGTTGGCCTGCAGCAGCAATCCACCGGAGAACGCCCCGAGAATGCCGCCGAAGCGCCCGACGCCCAGCATCCACGCGACGCCCGTGGCCCGGCCGCTAGTCGGATAGAACGCGGCGGCCAAGGTGGGTAGCGACGACTGCGCGCCATTCATGCAAACGCCCGCGATGAACGTAATGGCCGCGAGCCACACGAGACTGCCCGACTGCTGCCCCACCATCCACACGAACAGGCCCGTCAGCACATAGGTAATCGCAATCACGCGATGCGGCTCGAAACGGTCCATCAGCCAGCCGACCGCAATCGACCCGACCCCGCCGCCAAACGGAAAGAGCGCGGTGACGAGCGCGGCCTGCCGCACCGTGAAGCCCGTATCGCGGATCAAGGTGGGCAGCCAGCTCGTCAGCATGTAGTAGACCAGCAGCCCGGAAAAATATGTAATCCAGAGCATGATCGTGCCGGTCCTGAACCGCGCCGAAAGCACCACGGAGCCGCCGGTCTTGCGCTGCACGGCGGGATCTTCCGGCAACACGAAACGTACGTTGTCGAACGACTCGTTCGGCGCAATGCGTCGCAGCACCGCAGCGATCCGCTCAACCGACCAGCCGCGCAACACCATAAAGCGGATCGATTCGGGCAAGGCGATCAGCACGAAGCCCAGCACGATCGGCATGACGCCCCCCGCGACGAACACGCTGCGCCAGCCGTAATGCGGAATCAGCGCCGCCGCGACCAGACCGCCGGCCGACGCGCCCACGGTAAACCCGCAGAACATCGTGTTGACCAGAAACGAGCGCTTGCGAGCGGGCGCATATTCGGAGGTCAGCGTGGTGGCGTTCGGCATTGCCGCGCCAAGACCGATGCCGGTCAGGAGACGCAACACCGCCAGCTCCGTCACCGAGCCGGCGAACGCGCACGCAATACTGAGCGCGCCGAATATCAGCACCGATCCCACCAGCACTTTCTTGCGGCCGATGCGGTCCGCGAGCGGCCCCGCTGCGAGCGCGCCAATCGCGAGGCCAACCAGCGCCGCGCTCATCACCGGCGCCAACGCCGCCTTGGTGGCATGCCATTCCTGCGCCAGCGAAGGCGCAACAAAGCCGATCGCGGCGGTATCGAAACCGTCAGTTGCGACGATCAGAAAACATAGGATCAAGACGAACCATTGATACGGCGAGAAACGCCGGTCGTCGATAAATTTCTGCACGTCGAGCGTGCGGGTGGGGCCAAGTGCCGTACCTGTCATGGCTGTCTCCTGTCGTCATGAGCGCGGTGCGATGCCCGCGCTTCTTGTGCTTCTTGTATCGAGCCGATACAGCGCGCCGCCGCGGCACTCAAGCCTTTGCAGCGTCGTCTTCGCGGAACAGCTTGTCGGCCAGATGGAAAGCCGAATTGGCAGCCGGCACGCCGCAGTAGATCGCGGTCTGCAGCAGCACTTCCTTGATCTCGTCGCGGGTCACGCCGTTGTTCTTTGCCGCGCGCAGATGCAACGCGAGTTCTTCGCTGCGATTAAGCGCGACCATCATGGCGATCGTCAGAAGACTGCGCGTGTGGCGCGGCAAACCTTCGCGCGTCCATATCTCGCCCCATGCATAACGCGTGATGAAATTCTGAAACTCTTCCGTGAGCTCGGTACGGTTAGCCAAAGACCGGTCGACGTGCGCTTCGCCCAGCACCGCACGGCGCACCTTCATTCCGGCTTCGTAGCGTTCATCGTCGTTCATTGCGGCTCCGTGAGGAAGTCGAGTACGGTCTTCGTAAAGGCGTCGGCCCGCTCGATGTTGGAAATATGCGAGGCGTCCAGTTCGACATAACGCGCGCCCGCAATGGTGGCGGCGAGTTCTTTGCCTTGGGCCGGCGTCGCCGCCAGATCGTGCGTGCCCGAGATCACCAGCGCGGGCAGCTTGATGCCGGACACTTCGGGACGCAAATCGGTTGCGTCGATCGCTTCGCAGTTGTTGGCGTAGCCTTCCTTGTCGGTATGCACGAAGACATCGCGGATCACGGAGAACATCAGCGGCTCGCGCGCAATGAATTCGCCGGTGAACCAGCGCGGCAAAACCGCTTCCGAGAGCGCCAGCATCCCTTCCTTGCGCGCCCGTTCGGCTCGCGGCACCCACACCTCCGGCGAGCCGATGCGCGCGGCGGTATTGCACAGCACGACCCGCTCAAGGCGGTCCGCATGACGCGCCGCCAACGCGATACCGGTCAGGCCGCCCATCGAGATACCGCAGAAATGCGCTTTGGCAATCTTCAGCGTATCCATCAGGCCGAGCACGTCGCCGCTCAACTGGTCGATCGTATAGGGGCCTTTCGGCGCTTCCGAGTGACCGTGGCCGCGAGTGTCGTAGCGCAACACGCGAAACTGTTTCAAGAGTGCGGCGACTTGCGGCGTCCACATGGACATATCGCTGCCGAGCGAATTCGACAGCACGAGCCACGGCGCATGGCCGTGCCGGTCACCGTCGATCCGATAGTGAAGCTCGATGCCGTTGACTGCGGCGTAGGGCATTCTGTTACTCCTGAGAAGTGGCACGGTCGGCGCGCGCGCAATGCAACGCAAGCACGGCGTCTACATAGGCATGCGCCTGACCGACATATTGAGCCGGATCGAGCAGCCGTTGCAGTTGCTCGACCGAAAGATGTTGCGTGACAGCGGGGTCGGCCGCGAGGACGTCGAAGAGCCTTAGACCGGTCTGCACCGCCGTCTTCGACGCCTGCTCGACCCGATGATGCGCCTCGAGCCGGCCAATGCTGTCGCCGAGCGCGAGCATCACCGCTTCGCCGAGAATCAGGCCATGCGTGACCTCGAGATTGGCCGCGAGCCGCGCGACGTTGACGTCCAGGCCGCTCACGATCTGTTCGATGTTGGCAAGCGCACCGCCTGCGAGGCGGGCAAGATCGGGCAACGCGTCCCATTCAGCCTGCCAGCCGCCGAGGGCGCGTTCATGCTCCTGCACCATGCCGCTCAGCACGGTGGCGACGAGACCGGGCGCGCGCGTCGCCGCGCTCAGCACGGCCGCGCAGCCGACCGGATTGCGCTTGTGCGGCATGGTCGACGAGCCGCCCTTGCCGGCCGCGGCCGGTTCGGCCAGTTCGCCGAGTTCGGTTTGCATCTGCAGCGAGATATCGCGGGCGATCTTGCCGAGCGTGCCGATCAGCATGCCGAGCCAGCCAGCGGTTTCAGCGATGCGATCGCGTTGCGTATGCCACGGCACGGCGGGCACGCTCAGGTTGAGCTCTTCACCCAACGCCTGGGTCACCGCCGGGGCGGCGTCGCGCAAACTCGCGAGCGTGCCGGCCGCACCGCCGAATTGCAGCGTCAGCACCCGCGGGCGCAGCTCATCGAGCCGTTCGCGATAGCGCAGCAAGGCGTCGAGCCACTGTGCGAACTTCAGGCCCAGCGTGATCGGCAAGGCCTGCTGCAACCAGGTGCGGCCGATCATCGGCGTGGCGCGATGCCTACGCGCCTGCGCGGCAAGCGCCGCACAGGTGGTATGCAGGTGATGTTCAAGCAGGTCGAAGGTATCGCGCAGTTGCAGGACGGTCGCGGTATCGATGATGTCCTGGCTTGTCGCGCCCCAGTGAACGTACTTCGACGCTTCGGCGTCCGCCGCCTTGACGCGTGCGGTCAGTTGCTTGACGAGCGGGATGGCGAGGTTGCCGCCGAGCGCGGCGTCGCGCGCCAGGGTCTCGGCATCGAGTTGATCGGCATGGCATGCCGCCTCGATCGCCGCCACCGCCGCAGGCGGAATGACCTTGTGCGCCGCCGACGCCCGCGCCAGTGCCGCCTCGACATCCAGCATCCTTTGCAGCGTCGCGCGCGGCGACCAGATGTCGTTCATCGGCTGCGTGCCGCAGAGGAGGCCGGTCAGGCGGGCACTGGCTTCGAGCATGGTGGATTCGGTAAAACAGAGAAAGAGATCGGGTCCGCGCGGTACATGGCAAGACCGGTGCGGCGCGCGGCGTTGGCCACCATTGTCGCCAAACGCCGCGCCAAGGTCACGCGGCGCGTGCGGCCTGGGTACCGTCGATCAGCGGAACGCCGGTCAGTTTGTGCAGCGCGTCGAAATCGATATCCGAGAAGATCTCGCGCACCACGAGGCCATCCGCGGTCACGTCGATCATGGCCAGATCCGTATAGATGCGGTCCACGCAAGCCACACCCGTCACCGGGTACGAACACTGCGCGGCAATCTTGCTCTCGCCCTGCTTGGTCAGGTGCTCCATCATCACATAGACCTGCTTCGCGCCGATTGCCAGGTCCATCGCGCCGCCGACCGCCGGAATCGCGTCCGGCGCACCAGTGTGCCAGTTTGCCAGATCGCCCTTGGCCGACACCTGGAACGCGCCGAGCACGCAAAAGTCGAGGTGGCCGCCGCGCATCATCGCGAACGAATCCGCATGATGGAAGTACGCGCCGCCGGTAAGCAGCGTGACATGCTGCTTACCGGCGTTGATCAGTTCGTCGTCTTCCGCGCCGGGCGCGGGCGCCGGGCCCATGCCGAGCAAGCCGTTTTCGCTGTGCAGGAAGATTTCCTTGTCCGCGGCGAGGTGGTTGGCCACCAGCGTCGGCACGCCGATGCCGAGATTCACATACGCGCCCTCGGGGATATCCTGGGCGACGCGCTTCGCCATTTCATCGCGGGTCAGTTTTTTCATGTCGGGTGTCCTCAGGTGTGCTCAGGCGGCCGTCGCAGCAGCAAGCTCGGCTTGATGTGTGGCTTGCGGCACTTCAATCACGCGTTGCACGAAGATGCCGGGCGTGACGATCTCCTCGGGATCGAGCTCGCCGAGCGGCACCACCCTGGAGACTTGCACGATAGCGGTTTTTGCTGCGCTCGCCATGATCGGGCCGAAGTTGCGCGCCGTCTTGCGGTAGACCAGGTTGCCCCAGCGATCGCCCTTGAATGCCTTGATGAGCGCGAAGTCCGCGTGCAACGGTGC
This sequence comes from Paraburkholderia sp. SSBN10T, assembly GCF_056619545.1. Lineage (NCBI taxonomy): Bacteria > Pseudomonadati > Pseudomonadota > Betaproteobacteria > Burkholderiales > Burkholderiaceae > Paraburkholderia > Paraburkholderia sp. SSBN10T. Next base: position 10,954 of record NZ_JBWQQI010000035.1, on the reverse strand, counting down.
TTCGAGCACGTAATGCTTGCCGTCGATCAGGCGGGTTTCCTTGCCCTCGGCGAGCTTCGTTCCGTATCCCGTGGGGGTGAAAAAGCCGCCGATGCCCGCGCCTGCCGCGCGAATGCGTTCGGCGAGATTGCCCTGCGGCACGAGTTCGAGCTCGATTTCACCGGCGCGGTAGAGCGCGTCGAACACATAGGAATCGGTTTGGCGCGGGAACGAGCAGATGATCTTGCGCACGCGCTTCGCCTTGAGCAACGCGGCGAGGCCAATGTCGCCATTGCCCGCATTGTTGTTGACGATAGTGAGTTCGCGCGCGCCCTGCTCGATCAGGGCGTCGATGAGTTCGGACGGCATGCCGGCCGTGCCGAAGCCGCCGATCATGACAGTCGCGCCGTCGTGGACATCGGCAACCGCCGACTGAAGTGACTCGAAAATCTTGTTGATCATGTCGGATTCCCTTTGGGACGCACCGAGCCGCTCGAGCCTTAGCGGCACGCCTTCTCCGGCGAACCGTGTTGGATCACACGCGAGACGGTCTCCACGTCCTGGTCATGGCACGCCTACCAGATCCGGTGAAGGCGCAATTTGTTCGTTACACGAACACTGATTCGTTTAGCGAACGCATTGGCGCATTATGAAAGGCGGCTGTTCCGCTTGTCAAGGCGGGGGTATCCATGATCCGTTTTTCCGCGGGAATGTACAGCGAGGCGGTTGATTAGCCTGTCCCACAGAGCGCCCCCAGGAACGCCATCCGCCTCACGCCCTGGCGGGCGGCGAGCCGAAATCTCACGCACCAGGTAAATCTTCTGACTAACGAAAAGAAGCGCCTGATTTTTTATCTTATTCAGGATAATTATTATCCTCTACAGGATTCGCCGTAGGCGAAGGTGGTTTGCGAACTCATTGAGGAAGCACGTCGGCAGGCAACGTGCGGAATACCCATTAATTAGTTAGGAATATTGATTTAAAAATCTTTGCCGAAATCTGGCAGCCAATAGGCATGCGGGTCGCGCTCACGATATCAACCCGCAGCGCCAAAACTCACATCGAGGACGGTGAGCCGGCTTGATGAACCGCGAGAGGGATGAACGAACAATGCAAACAAAGAGACATAAGGGCGGGCCGACCGATTTGTGCGACACAGTTGGCACAGTCAACCCGACGCGGTTGCAAGCAAGCGTTCTTCGCGCCTTGTCTGGCAGCGCTTGTTTTTCGCTTTCACTCGCGCTTACCGCGTGTGGCGGGGGCAGCAGCGATACTTCGACTTCCGAAGCAACGCCAGCCGCGCAAGGCGCAGCCGAGTTAGCGGCTGCGGCAAGCGCCGCCAGTTCCAGCACGGTCCCACTGGCGACGTCGTTGAAGATGGATACGAGCAGCATTGCTGCCGATACGCCTACCGACCGCTTCATCGTCCGATACAAAACCGGCACCTCGGAGCGTGACTCGACCAGGGCAGCCCAGGCAAAACTCGACAGGCTGGCGAACGCTTTCCCCGCCAAGGCGCACCATGTGCGACGTATGGGTAGCGGATCGGACGTCGTCACAACAGAGCGCAAACTGAACGCCAAGGAAGCCAAGGCATTCATGCGCGCAGTCGCTTCGGACCCTGACGTCGAGTCCGTTGAACCCGACACGGTGATGACGATCGGATCGACGCCGAACGATCCGCTATATAGCAAGCAGTGGGCGCTCAGTTCGAATCAGAAGCCGGGAGTCGTCACAGCGGGGATACGCGCGGAAGGCGCGTGGGACATAGCGAACGGCGCAGGGGTCGTGATCGGCGTGGTGGATAGCGGCATTGTGGGCCACAGCGATCTGAACCCGAACATTCTGCCTGGCTACGATTTCACCACCGGCACGTACGGCAACCGAGGCGGAGACGGCACGCAACCGGCCAACAAGGCCGGAGAGAACTGCGCGATTACATGGCACGGAACGCATGTGGCGGGCATCATGGCTGCAACCACAAATAACGGCGTGGGTATCGCTGGAATTGCGCCTGCCGCCAAAGTGGTCTCCGCTCGAACCGTCAACAACTGTGGCAGCGGCTATATATCCGACATCGCGGACGGCATCAGATGGACTGCGGGCGGCACTGTGTCAAATGCGCCAGTCAACCCGAACCCTGCGAAGGTCATCAACATCAGCCTCTATGCGCGCGGAACCTGCCAGGCGTCGCTGCAAAACGCCATCGACGATGCTACGGGCAGAGGCGCCGTGGTGGTTGTCATCGCAGGCAACTATGCAACCGACGCATCGACCGTTCAACCCGCCAACTGCCACAACGTCATTACGGTTGGAGCCATCAATTCCGATTCCTCGAAATGGGTGAATTCGGACTTCGGCCCGACTGTCGATATCGCAGCGCCTGGCAGCAACATATGGTCCACCTATAACAATGGGACGACCGCACCTGGCACTGAAGGCTATAACCAACTGGACGGTACATCGCAGGCCGCGCCGATGGTCAGCGGCGTGGCGGCACTGGTGCAATCCGTCGCCCCCAGGCCTCTGAGCGTTGCAGAAATGCGGACGCTCATCCAGCAAACCGCCCAGCCGTTTACGCCCAAAAAACCGGATCAACCGATCGGTCCAGGCATCGTAGATGCGACCGCGGCAGTCACGGCTGCGAAGTCCGGAAAGATCCCGGCTGCGGCAGACTTCACCTGCAAGCAAAGCCCGTACCTCATGCAATTGACCTGTACGGACCTGTCGACAGCACGGGGTGGTGTGCCAATCCGCTCATGGAGCTGGAAGTTCGGCGACGGGAAGCCCGACACGGTCGTGACGCGTTCCACCAATCCGGTGGTGAATTATGACTTCCCCGGCGGGTATCAGATTACCTTGACCACAACCGACGCGAATGGAGCGGTGAGCACGACGTCGCGCCTCGTCAATGTCGCCGCCCTGCTAGTCACCGATCTTGGCGACGATTACACGGCCCTGTATGGATTGAGATTCCCGTTGGCCAAGGGCGAGGTTCAATATTTTTCGCTCGATGTTCCATCAGGACCGCGTAGCTTAAAGGTCAACAGCGTATGGACGACAACCTTCAACCTCAAGTCGGCTTCGTCGAACGATGTCGCAACGTTGGAACTCAAAGACGGCACGGCATCGATGGTGTCACCTGACTGCACGTCGAGCATGACAGGCGGGGTGCCTGCATCCTGTGTGGGTTATCGCATGGGTGGCGGGACAACCTGGTATGCCAGAGTGACAGCCAAGACAGCGGTGGCTAACGCTACGATCCGCGCGTTCAATACTCCGCCCGATCAATCAGGTGGCATGTGTAGCCCGGGGATGATTGCCTGCTAGCCGGCGCGATGATCGAACACGTCAACGTCTTCCCGGTGCAGCGCACGAGTGAAGCGGCGAGTCATTCCCGAAAGGTATTGGCAGCGCCTCCCAACGACGCGCACGCGCTGCACCGGGCAGCGCTCGCCAGCGTGCATCTGGACGAGATTGACGAAGCGCGGACCTATATGGAACGCGCCGTGCTGGCTGCCCCCGATCGCCCTGAACTGTGGGAGCATGCGGGACTGATTGCTGCATTGAGAGGCGAGCCTATCCAGGCCGAAGCGTTCTATCACCGCGCCATCAATCTCGGGGGAGGCACGGCGACGCTACACCGCAACCTCGCTGATTGTCTGCGACAGTCGGGCCGCATTCTCGAAGCCAAAGTCCACTACAAAAGGGCTGTTGATCTAGAACCAAAATTGCATCACGCGATTCGCGCCCTGGCGCACATCAATACGGAACTCGGGGAAACAGAAGACGCAGCGGACTTCTGGATACGCGCCTGGGCACTCGATCCCTCGCATCCGAGAGACGGGATCGACCTGGTGGAGGCATTGGCAAAGGTCAACCGCACCGGGCCGCTCGATGAAGCGGTCGCGCAGATCAGAAGCCGTTTTGCCGACTACGTCGATGCGCTGGAAGCCCTGTCTTATGTGCTCTACAAAAATGACCGCTTCAGCGACGCACTGAGCGTTGCCCGCCAGGGACTCGCGATCGATCCGGCACGCGCCGCGCTGCATCACTATGCAGCGCACGCGCTGAGTGTCCGCGGGAAGATAGAGGAGAGTCTGCCGCACAGCCTGGAAGCGGCGCGACTCATGCCGGATAACCCAGTGATGCAATATCACCTGGCCACGCTCCAGCTCGCTTGCGGCGCATTCAAAGAAGGCTGGGCACGGCTCAAAGCGTTCTATGCGCTCCCTGAAACGAGAGAGAGCCTGGCCATTCCGAAGTTTCCGCAATGGAACGGCGAACCGGTGACGGGACGACAGTTCCTGCTGGTTGGCGAACAGGGCAGCGGCGACCAGATACAGTGCATCCGGTTCGCCGCATGGCTGCACCGGCAAGGGGCAACGGTCGATTTGCTCGTCAGCGGGCGGGTTGCTCCAGTGGCGGCGACCATGCAGTCGGTGCGGGCTGTTCTGACTGAGATGCCACCTGGACCATACGACTACTGGGCGCATCTGTTAAGAATTCCAGAACATATGGGCCTCGATTTGTCGATGCTCCCTGGCGTGGAGATACCGTACCTGTTCGCACCATCGGAAAAGATCGATCGCTGGCGAACTCACATTGAAGCGTCAGCGCCGGCCAACCAGCATGCAAGGCGGCCTCGCATCGGCCTGGTGTGGGCGGGGAGTTCCACTTACATTTTTGACCGTTACCGGTCTGTGGGGCTTGACGTGCTAATGCCGCTGCTGGAATTGCCGGCGGTGACCTGGTTTGCTTTGCAGAAAGGCGAGCGTGAACGCGAAGGCGAGCGCCTCGCGGATACGCTGGATATCCATACGTTGGGACCGGCCATCGACGACTTCATCGATACGCTGGCCATACTCCGTACGCTCGACCTGCTAATCACGGTAGATACCTCGGTAGCGCATCTCGCCGGTGCGGCCGGGCGGCCAGTCTGGGTGCTCGTGCCGGCCTATGCGGACTGGCGCTGGCTCAACAATCGGACCGATAGTCCCTGGTATCCATCCATGCGCCTGTTCCGGCAAACGGAGCTAGGCCAGTGGGACACGGTAGTGGCGCAAGTACGCGACGCGTTGGAAGAATGGCGCGACGCGCTCGCCTGACGCACAGATAACCAGAAAATCGAACCATCCTCGGCGCTTTCCCCAATATACGAAAGTGCGATTTCGGCGGTACGGTGTATACGCTTTCCCGATACTCCCTCGTCTCCGTCCGCATGTCCGAACTCGACCTGAACCTGATCCCCTACCTCGTAGCGATGGAGGAAACCCGCAACGTGAGCCGCGCGGCGGAACGCCTCGGCGTCAGCCAGCCACGCGTGAGCACCGCGCTTGGACGGCTGCGCGAATACTTCGGCGATCAGCTCTTCGTGCGCACTTCGCGTGGCATGGAACCGACGCCGCGGGCGCTCGCGCTCATCCCAGCAGCACGCGAGGCGCTGCTGCGCATCGAGCAGGGCATGCTCGACGCACAAGACTTCGAACCGGCTTCCAGCACGCACACGTTTTCCATCGCCCTCTCCGACGTCGGCGAAATCGTATTTCTACCGCGTCTGCTGCAGCTATTCGCCGAACGCGCACCGCATGCAAATCTGCGTTCGGTCTCGCTACCGCCGTCGCAAATCGAACGCGGCCTCGAATCCGGCGACGTGGATCTGGCGGTCGGCTACTTCCCCGATCTGTCCGGCAACAACTTCTTTCAACAGCGCCTCTTCACGCATCGATTCATTTGCCTGATGCGCAGCGGCCATCCGCTTTCGCGCGAGCCGCTCACGCTGTCGCAGTTCGTCGCCTGCGGGCATGCGGTAGTGCGCGCTGAAGGCCGCAGCCAGGAAGTCCTCGAACAGTTTCTCGAGAAAAAGCGCATCCGGCGCCGTGCGGTGCTGGAGACTTCGCATTTCATGAGCCTGCCGTTCATCCTCGCACGCACCGACCTGATCGCCACGGTGCCGCATGCAATCGGCTTTGCGTATGTCTCCGAGCACGCCTCCATCACGCTCGTCGAGCCGCCGCTCGAACTGCCGCGCTTCGATTTGAAGCAGCACTGGCATCGCAAGTTTCATAACGATCCGCGGGCGGGCTGGCTACGCGGCATCGTCGCCGAACTGTTCAACGATGCGATGGACGAATGGCCGAGATAGGCCACACACCTTGGGATAACGGAGTCGCGCAGCGGTGGCCGGGTTCGCGCAAGTTGTGCCACGCACGCCGCAGCGTAAAACATGGAACAATGGCTGGCAGCGTCTGCCCCCTATTCAACTATTCAACGCGCGGACGCGGACCCGGAGGTACCAAGGATGAGCAGCAAGGCAAAGAAGACCAAGCAAAGTGAAGCCCAGGGGCGCCCGACGCGCGACGAAGCGGAAGCGGCCGTGCGCGTGCTGCTGCGCTGGGCGGGCGACGATCCGCAGCGCGAAGGCCTGTTGGACACACCGGCACGCGTGGTGCGGTCGTACGAGGAATTCTTCGCCGGCTATTCGGTGGATCCGCGCGAACTCCTTGCGCGCACCTTCTCGGAAGTGGATGGCTACGACGAAATGATCGTGCTCAAAGACATCCGCTTCGAAAGTTACTGCGAGCATCACATGGTGCCGATCATCGGCCGCGCGCACGTTGCCTATCTGCCGGGCCACCGCGTGGTGGGCATTTCGAAACTGGCGCGGCTCGTCGACGCGTTCGCCAAGCGGTTGCAGATCCAGGAGAAGATGACCGTGCAGATCGCCGATACGCTCAACGAAGTGCTGCAACCCGAGGGGGTCGGCGTGATTCTAGAAGCGGCCCATCAATGCATGTCGACGCGCGGCGTGCATAAGGCCGGCGTCACTATGGTCACTTCGCGCATGCTCGGAACGTTTCGTACCGATCCGTCGACCCGCCGCGAGTTCCTCTCGATCGTCGGCAATCCCGGTGTCGTGGCGGTGGCGAATACTTAAAGCCAGGCCGAGCGTGCTAGCGAGGACGCGGCAGTGCCGATATCAGCGCCGCGCTTCGTCGTTGCGATCGCCTTCGCGAACCTTGCCTTGCGAGACGCTGCTGCCCGGCGGCACGCTATGCGTGAGCCACACATTGCCGCCGATCACCGAACCACGCCCAATCGTCACGCGGCCAAGAATCGTCGCGCCCGCATAGATCACCACGTCGTCTTCGACGATCGGATGGCGCGCATTGCCCTTGACGAGCGTGCCGTCGACATCCGCCGCAAAGCTCTTCGCGCCGAGCGTGACGGCCTGATACACGCGCACGCGCTCGCCGATGATGGCGGTCTCGCCGATAACCACACCCGTGCCGTGGTCAATGAAAAAGCTCGGTCCGATTTGCGCGCCGGGGTGAATGTCGATGCCGGTGGCCGAGTGTGCGATCTCATTGATAAAGCGTGCCAGCAGCGGCACGCCGAGCCGGTGCAGCGCGTGGGCGAGACGATGATGCGTCATCGCCCAGACGCCTGGATAGCAGAGCAGGATTTCGGTGATGTGCTGCGCGGCCGGGTCGCCGGTAAAAGCGGCCTGGATGTCGCTGACCAGCAGCGCGCGGATAGCCGGTAACTGGTTGCCGAATTCGCGCGCCACTTCGAAGGCGCGCTCGGCGAGCATCGCATCGGGTGTCTCGCCATGTTCGGGCAAAAAGCGCAAAGCACGGCGAATCTGTTCGGCAAGCAACCGCAAGGTGCTTTCGAGCGTGTGGCCGACGTAATAATCGACAGTCTCGTCGGTCAGGTCGGGTGCACCATAGTGGGTCGGGAAAAGCGCGGCGCGCAGGCCGGTGACGATACTGATCACCGCATCGCGTGACGGCAGTTCGCGAATGCCGCGCGGATGGCGGGTGCGATGCAGTTGCTCGCGCGAGGCGCGCAACTCCGCGACGATCTGCTCGAGGCCCCAGTTGCGGGAAGGACGATTTGACATGGTGAGGACGGCGGCCGTGCGGCAAGCACGGTTAGAGTGAATTGTCCCCAGAGATTACCGCGTTTTCCCGCTGCTCGTGCAGCGCTACATCCACGCAAGCTGCGTCATATCGTGACGCTGCTGGCGTCGATCCAGCGCACCGCCCAGTCGCGCGCATGCGCGATCGCGGCGGCTTCGTCGACAAAGCGGAAATCGGTCGGGAAAAACCGGTTGGCGACCAGCTCGCCGTCGCTCGAACGGGAGATCACCACATAAGGTTGCCAAGTTCCGTCTCCCGCTCGCGCCGGCGCGCAGTTTAGTAAGTAGCCGCGATGTGTAAATGCAGCATCGAAGTGCATGTGTCACCCACCCTGACTGCCTCATGTAGGGGTCCGAGCAGCGCGGCGCCGTCTCTCACCGGCTCTCTAATAACGGCTTGGCAGAAGCCGTTTATTGAAACCCCGCCTGCTCGTCGGAGTATGATCATACTCTGTAGAAAATACGCCTTGATTAAAAAAAAATCAAAAGAATGTCGGCGCGCGCGGGAGGCATAAACCGGAAGGTGTGCACCTCGCATCGGGGATCCCGGGAACAAGTTTTGCTGTTTGTTTCCGATGTCGTCTTCGAGGAGAAAGCATGATGAACAGCGACACTGGCAAGCCTGCCAACACCGTTAGCAAATCTGGCGTCGGCGGTCCAAGCAACATGGATCTGTACAACGACAGCACCCACGACAGTACCGTGGGGACCGACGGCAAGAATCTCGAAGCAGCACGGCTCGCCGGATACAGTCCGATTGGGCCGGACGAGATCACCACCAGCAACGCCACGCTCGTAAACAGCGTGCCTGAAGCGCGCGACGGCCTTGCCGGTTTCGATAGCCGGGTGGGCGGCAATCATCTGCTGCTCGCGCTGGAGCCCGGCTATGCGGTAGTGGACAAAGGCATGATCGAGCCGCAAGCGGCGTACGACGAAGACCATCAGTTCGACGATCCACGCCCTGCAGGCAGCCGTCGGGACCGTGGGCGAATTCATTATGCGCTCAACCATATGCGGCCCACGCGCCTGATCGAATTGCAGCGCGTGAAATAGGTACGCCGCGTGGCTTCGCATGCGACATGCGTTTGATTGCCTGCTCTGTAACCCGCTCCAGCATGGGTGCGCGTTGTGCGCAGCGTTTGAAGGGCAACAGGTTGCACACGTGACGGTGAGCTTCGCGTCTTGCGGTTTGCACTTTGCTAATTCGAAACCCCAAGTTTAAGGACCTGCAAACCACAGCCCCTGTTTCCCGTCGCGCGTCATGCGGACAATGAAGGCCACATTTAACATTTAGGGTGGCACATGAAAAAGATCGTCGTCATTGGTGCAACGGGTACGCTTGGCCAGGCCGTGAGCGCTGAATTGAAAGCTCGCAACGAAGTGATCGAGGTGGGTTCGACACGCGGCGCATATCGCGTCGACAGCACAGACCCCGCGAGCATCGAAAAGCTGTTCCGCGAGATCGGCAAGGTGGATGGCGTCGTCACCACCACCGGCAAGCTGCATTTCGGGCCGCTGCCGGAGATGACGGTCGAGCAGTTTTGGGTGGGCCTACGCGACAAGCTGATGGGCCAGATCAATGTCGTGCTCACTGCGCAGCAGTATGTGAACGACGGCGGCTCGTTCACGCTGACGAGCGGCATTGTCGGCGATGAGCCGATCCGCCTGGGCGCGAACGCGACCACCGTCAATCTTGCATTGGAAGGCTTCGTACGCGGTGCGGCGATCGAATTGCCGCGCGGCATTCGTATCAACGTGGTGAGCCCAACCGTGCTGACGGAATCGCTCGAAGCATACGCGCCGTTTTTCCGCGGCTTCGAAGCAGTAACGGCGCAGCGCGCCGCGCAGGCGTATGTGCGTAGCGTCGAAGGGGCGCAGACGGGACGGGTGTACCGCGTCGGCTATTAATGCCTAGCGGCATCAGGCATGCAACGGCCGCGAGACATGATGCAAACGTCCCGCGGCCCTGAGCGAATCGCTCAGTGAATCTCCGGCTCGCCGCCCGCCTGGGTCGTGCCGTCGCGCTGCAGGAAGTCGAAATCACACCCCTTGTTGGCCTGCATCACGTGCACCTGGTGCATCGCTCCGTAGCCACGCGTGAAGCGCGGCGCCGGCGCCACCCACGCGGCCTTGCGGCGCGCCAGCTCCTCGTCCGGCACCAGCACGTTCAGCCTGCGCTGCGGCACGTCGAGTTCGATCAGGTCGCCGTCCTGCACCAGCGCAAACGGCCCGCCGATGAACGACTCCGGCGCCACATGCAGCACGCACGCCCCGTAGCTCGTGCCGCTCATGCGCGCATCCGAGATGCGCAGCATGTCGCGCACGCCCTTTTGCAGCAGCTTCTTCGGTATCGGCAACTGGCCCCACTCCGGCATCCCCGGCGCTCCCACCGGGCCCGCATGCTGCAGCACGATCACGCAGCTCTCGTCGATCTCGAGTGCCTCGTCGTCGATGCGTGCCGCCATGTCGTTGTAGTCCCGGAACACCACCGCCCGCCCCGTATGCACGTGCAGCTTCGGATCGGCCGCCCCCGGCTTGATCACCGCCCCGTCCGGCGCGATGTTGCCGCGCAGCACCGCCAGCCCGTTGTCCGGCAGCAGCGGTGTCGCCCGCCGGCGGATCACGTCGTCATTGAAGATCTTCGCCCCTTCGAGGTTCTCGCCTATCGTGCGTCCGTTCACCGTCTTCTGCGTGCGGTCGATCAGCTCGCCCAGTTCGGCCAGCATCGCCTGCAGCCCGCCCGCGTAGAAGAAATCCTCCATCAGGTACGCGCCGGTCGGGCGGATGTTCGCCAGCACCGGCGTATGCCGCGAGATGGCGTCGTAGCGCTCCAGGCTCAGGTCGATGCCCGCGCGGCGCGCCAGCGCGATCATGTGCACGATCGCATTGGTCGAGCCCGACAGCGCCAGGCACGTCGTCACCGCGTTGTCGATCGAGCCGGCCGTGAGGATGTCCGACGGCTTCAGGTCCTCCCACACCATCTCGACAATGCGCATGCCGGTTTTCGCCGACATCTGCGCGTGGCGCGAATCGGGTGCGGGAATCGAGGCG
>NZ_JBWQQI010000034.1:0-75735 GCF_056619545.1 Paraburkholderia sp. SSBN10T | reverse complement strand
TAGAGCGTCAGGCGGTAGGCTAGTAGAGTCGCCGGCATCGCAAGGATGCCGGTTGTCGATTGATCCAATACAAGTGATAAATATGGAAGCAAAGTGGTTGGAAGACTTTCTTTCTCTTTCTGACACGAAGAGTTTTTCCCGCTCGGCACGCAGCCGGCATCTCACCCAATCGGCATTCAGCAGGCGAATCGTGGCGCTCGAAACGTGGATGGGCACCCGCCTCGTCGACCGCAGCGTCAATCCCATCACCCTTACGCCCGCCGGCCGGATGTTCCGCAGCCTCGCCGCCGACATCCTGCGCAGCATGCATGCCGCCCGTAATCTGGTGGGCGGCTACGAGCAATTCGCGGAAAACGATCACGTGGTGCACTTTGCGGTCGCCCACACGTTGGTCTTCACGCTGTTTCCGGACTGGCTCAAGCGCCTGACCGACGAGTTCGGCAACATCATGGCGCGGGTCCAGGCGGTCAACGTGCCGGAGGGCGTGCAGCAACTGGTGGCGGGCGACTGCGACCTGCTGATCGGCTATCACCATGCGCAATTGCCGATTGCGCTCGACCCCAATCACTTTCCTTTCCTGACCCTCGGGGTCGAGCGGATCCTGCCGGTTTCGGCTGCCGGGCCGGACGGCAAGCCGCTCTTCGAGCTGCCGGGCAAGACCGGCCGGCCTTTGCCGCTGCTCGCCTATTCGTCGGGCGCCTTCCTCGGCAATGTGGTCGAAATGCTGCTGATGAACGCGACCGAGCCGTATTCGCTGTACCGCTGCTTCGAAACCCACATGTCGGAAGCCTTGAAGGGCATGGTGGCGGCGGGCCACGGCATCGGCTGGCTGCCCGAAAGCTGCATCACCAAGGAGCTGAGCGAAGGCACGCTGGTGCGCGCCGGCTCCGATGCGTGGGCGACCGACCTCGAAATCCGCCTGTACCGGCCCGTCAAACAGCGAGGCCAGGCCGCCGAGCAGTTGTGGGCCTATATCAGCAACCAGTCGGTGGAACCGCGGATCGAGGTTTTGCCGGAGATCCTTGCGCCGGGCTAGGCTGTATCATGCCTGTGCGCTAACCATCGCGCACAGGAAAAGGAAGCCAATGGTACAGAAGACACGCCGGCGCGTGCTCGTGGCCGGCGTGCTCGCAGCAGCCGGTCTGACAGTTTCGAAAATAAGCGCGGCGGCGCCCACCGACAAGACGATCGCCCTCGTGCTGAAGTCGCTCGCGGATCCGTTCACGGTCGCCATGGCGAGCGCCGCGCAGAACTATCAGAAACACTTTGCCTCGCAGTTCGACCTGAACGTGCTCGGCACCGGCACGGAGCTCGACACAGCGAGCCAGATTCGCATGGTCGAGACGCTGATCGCGGCGCACACCAGCGCCATCGTGCTCGCGCCGACCGATTCGAAAGCGCTGGTACCGGTGGTGGCGCGCGCCGTCGACGCCGGCATCATCGTGATCGCGATCGACAATCCGCTCGACGCGGCGGCCCTCGAGGCGCTCCATCTCCCGGTGCCGTTCGTCGGCCCGGACAACCACAAGGGCGCGGCGATGGTGGCCAATTACGTGGCCGCCCGGCTCACGCGCGGCGACGAGGTCGGCATCATCGAAGGCGTGAGCACCAGCCAGAACGCGCGTCGGCGTACCGAGGGCTTCCGCAGCGCGATGAACGCGGCCGGCATGAATATCGTCGCGGTGGCGCCGGGCGACTGGGCGTACAGCAAGGGCAAGGCCGCGGCCGCGACGATGCTCGCGCAGCACCCGCGGCTACGCGCCCTGTTATGCGCCAACGACAATATGGCGACCGGCGCCGTCGACGCGGTTCGCATCGCGCGAAAAACCGGCCAGGTGTATATCACCGGCTATAACAACGACGCGGACATCAAGCCGCTGCTCGATACCGGCCGCATGCTCGCTACCGTCGACCAGTTCGCAGCGCGCCAGGCCGTGTTCGGCGTGGACGTGGCGCTCAAGGCCCTCACGGAAATGACCCGCCAGCAGGACCTGTCGCCGTTCATCGAGACGCCGTTGCAACTGGTGACGGGCGCGGGTAGCTGAGCGGGGGGGATTGAGCCATGAGCCAGGCGGAAGCGGGCTGCGCCGCACGCGCCCTCACGACAGCACCGGTTTGACGGCGCCCTCCTCCAGCCCACCGGTTTTCTCCATCAGCAAGCGGCGCAGATGCGAGACCTGGTTGACCGCGTCGGCTTCGACCAGCGACAGGTGTTGACGGGGAAACGCCTCATGCCGGGCTCCCTGCGCGCCTTCGCGCCCGCCGCGCAGTTGCGCGTCGATCTCCTGGCTGACCGCGGCAAGCCACTCGATCAGCGCCGCATCGGCCGTGGTCTTGCTGGCGGCGAAGCGCATGCGGGTCGCCGTGCCGGCCATGCGCCGCAGCAGCGCGAGCGCGGTGATCGCGGCGCGGTCGGCCAGCGAACTCTCCAGCTTCTCCAGCCGCAGGCGGTTGAACGCCTCCTCCGCGTTGTTACTCGCGAGCCCAGCGGCGCGGCGCAGCCGCTCCACTTCGGTGTCCTCGCCGCCGGCATGCCGCAGCGCGCCCATCAGATAGTCGAGGTTCGCGGCTACGGCGTCGGCGAGCCGGGTGCGGAAATCGACCGGCTCGCGGCTCGGCCAGAGCAGGAAGGTGGCGAGCAGCGAGATCGAGCAGCCGAGCACGTTGTTGCCGAGCCGGGTGAACGCGTAGCCCCACTCGCTCGCGCCGGGCGCGGCGAAGTCCGCCACCAGCACGAAGGTCGGCGTGAGGAACAGCACGAACAGGCTGTAGCTCACCGTGCGCAGCGCCATGGTGGCGCAGATCAGCGGAAACACCACCAGCGAGATACCGAGCGGCGAATGGATCGCGAGGCCGATCGCCGCCGCCAGCAGTCCTCCGGCGATGCTCCCCGCGGCCCGCTCGATGCTGCGCGGCCAGGTGCCGGCAATCGAGGGCTGCAGGATCAGCAGGGTCGCCATGGTCGCCCAGTAGCCGAACGGCACATGCAAGGCCCGCACGATCATGAAACCCACGGTCGCGGCCACGCCGACCCGGGCGGCATGACGCAGCCCGATCGACTCGAGCGACGCGTTGGCCTTGAGCATCATCCATGCGCGCGCGAGGTTGTCGAGCGCGGCTTCGAGCCAGCCGAGCTCGCGCCGCGCCGGCGCTTCGATATCGAGCGCCCCCGCGCGCAGCTTGAGCGACAGCGGCTCGCCGAGCGCCGCCTCCAGCGCGCCGGCCAGCTTGTTCAAACGACGCTGCAGCGCGGCGGGCGTGGCGCGCGGGTGGCCGCCGCGCGAGTCGCTACCGCGCGGGGTGTCCACGTTGTCCGCATTACCCTCGTGGCCCGCGCTCCGGGATTGCGCCGCAGGCTTCGCACCCGGGGCCTCGCTAACAGCACGGCCGATCCGTAGCAGCACCTCCGCGAACGCCGACAGGATGCGCGCCGCCCGCCGCGGCTCGCGCAGGGTGTGATGGCCGCGCTCGCAGGCATCGGTGACGGCGATCAGATAGCCAAACAGACGCTCGGTGTCGGCCAGCGCCAGCAGCAGATTCTCGTAGCTCTCGCGCTTGTCGACCCGCGAGTTCGGCACCTTGGCCAACACCTTGCGCGCAGTCTCCAGGGCGGTGCGCGCCTGGCCGCGATAGGTCGCCGCATGGCGCGCCCACAAGCCAAAGTCGGCGTTCTCGAGACGCAGCAGCCGCGCGCTGTCGAGCGCGATATCGGCGAGTCGCCCGTAGACCGCGCGCAGCGCCATCCGGCTTGGGCCGAACGGGTGAATGCGCCACACGGTCAGGCTAAGCACCACCGCAAACAGACACCCCGACAGGTAGATGGCAAGGAACAACAAGCCGTCGCGCAGGCTATGCATCGGCCTGTCGACCATCACCACGCAGGCGGTTGCCGCCAGAATCCCCACTTGCGCAGCCGCCGCGCCCCAGACCCGGGCGAGCGCGCCGGCCGTCGCGAACAGCAGGATCGCGGCGGTCGCGGCCAGCGTGCCGGCGCCCGAGGCGAATGCGGTGATGCCGCCGCAGAGCGTGGAGAGCAGCGCGAAGCTCAGCATCGAGGCAAACCGCATGCGGTTGGTCCCAGCCGCGTCGGCGAGGCAGGTCCAGAACGCGCCGATCGCCGCCCACGCAAACAACGGGTTGTGCAGCAGGTTGCCGAGCAGCAGCATCGCCGTGGACGCGCACGCTGCCCGCAGCCCTTCGGACAGATTCGTCTCGTCGACCGAGAACGACACCATCCACACCGGCCGGCGGCGCGACAGGGTGTCGGCGAGTGCATGCAAGCTGTTCAGACGGCGGTTGGCCGCGTGTTTCGCCTTGCGCTGGAAATGACCAAACATTGAGCCTTGACGGTGGAAACTGGGTTGAAGCGGGCTTTGACCGGCTGGATGAAAACGCCTGATAACGATTCCATCTCCGATCTTTGCAGGATTCAAGATAATACGGGTTAACCCTAGAAACAAATATGAGTTCGGCGCATGCCGGCGATGCGTTTTACCCATCCGCTGCGGACTGCGGAAGCCCGCAGTCCATTGTGCTCCCGCCCTGCACAAGCTGATCGGCGAGCAGCGATTGCGTGGCCGTTGCCGGGTTCGCAGCGCAATGAAACCGGTTCCATTTATAATCGGGCCGCAAACACCCCACACCGAGAACAACAGAGGATCATCAAATTGAACCGAGATGACTCGTCCGGCGACCGTGCCGCGCGCGCCGCGCCCTCGCTGGCGCCGGTGACATCGGCCGGCCGCCGCCAGTGGCTGCAGGGCGCGCTCGCGCTGAGCCTGGCCGGCCTCACCGGCTCGCTGACCCTGCGGGCACTGGCCGATACCGGCGCGGCCGCGCCGCTCGACGCCTTCATGACGCTCTCGCAAGCGCTGACAGGCAAGTCCGGGCTCGATCGCGAGGTCGGCGCACGGCTTCTCGCCGCGCTGGAGAAATCCGCCCCCGACCTCGCGCCGCGCTTGCCGCAACTGGCGGGAGCGCTCGCCGCCGGCTCGTCGAGCCCGCGCGACCAGGCGCTCGCGCTGCGCATCATGGAAGGCTGGTATCTGGGCACGGTCGACAACGTCGTGGTGACCTACGAAGAAGCGCTGATGTATCGCGTCGTCTCCGACACGCTGATCATCCGCTCGTACTGCCCCAACCAGCCCGGCTTCTGGGCCGCCAAACCCGTCGAAAAACAATCCTGACATGGCCGACAGTCAACAACAGAATGAGCAAGCCGACGTCGTCGTCGTAGGCTCGGGCGTGGCGGGCGCAATCGTCGCGCACCAGCTCGCCCTCGCCGGCAAATCCGTGATCCTGCTCGAAGCGGGTCCGCGCATGCCGCGCTGGCAGATCGTCGAGCGCTTTCGCAACCAGCCCGACAAGTCCGATAACTCTGCGCCGTATCCGTCGAGCGCGTGGGCGCCGCATCCCGAGTACGGCCCGCCCAACAATTATCTGATCCTGAAGGGCGAGCACAAATTCAACTCGCAATACATTCGCGCGGTGGGCGGCACGACATGGCACTGGGCCGCCTCGGCGTGGCGCTTCATGCCGAACGACTTCAAGATGCGGACGGTCTACGGCGTGGGCCGCGACTGGCCGCTCCAGTACGACGATCTCGAGCACTACTATCAACGCGCCGAAGAAGAACTTGGCGTGTGGGGTCCGTCCGATGAAGAACTCGGCTCGCCGCGCAGCCAGCCGTACCCGATGCAGCCGCTGCCGCTCTCGTACAACGAGCAGACCATCAAGAGCGCGCTCAACGGCTACGACCCGAAGTTTCATGTGGTGACCGAGCCGGTGGCGCGCAACAGCCGTCCGTACGACGGCCGCCCGACCTGCTGCGGCAACAACAACTGCATGCCGATTTGTCCGATCGGCGCGATGTACAACGGCATCGTGCACGTCGAGAAGGCCGAGCAGGCCGGCGCGAAGCTGATCGACAACGCGGTCGTCTACAAGCTCGAAGTCGGTCCGCAGAAACAGATCACGGCGGCCCTGTACAAGGACCCGCAGGGCCACGAGCATCGCGTCGAGGGCAAGTACTTCGTGCTCGCGGCGAACGGCATCGAAACGCCGAAGATCATGTTGATGTCGACCAGCCACGACTTCCCGAACGGCGTGGGCAACAGCTCCGATATGGTCGGCCGCAACCTGATGGATCACCCCGGCACCGGCGTCACGTTCTATGCGAACGAGAAGCTGTGGCCCGGCCGCGGCCCGCAGGAAATGACCTCGCTGATCGGCTTTCGCGACGGAGCGTTCCGCGCCACCGAAGCGGCCAAGAAGATCCACCTGTCGAATCTGTCGCGCGTCGATCAGGAAACACAGAAGATTTTTGCCGAAGGCAAGATGCTGAAACCCGCCGAACTCGATGCGCGGATTCGCGACCAGTCGGCCCGCTTCGTGGAGTTCGACTGCTTCCACGAAATCCTGCCCGCGCCGGAAAACCGCATCGTACCGAGCAGGACCGAGACCGACGCGATCGGCATTGCCCGCCCCGAAATCACCTACCGCATCGACGACTACGTGAAACGCGGCGCCGCGCACACGCGCGAAGTCTATGCGACGGCGGCCAAGGTGCTGGGCGGCACGGACGTGCAGTTCCAGGACGAGTTCGCGCCGAACAATCACATCACCGGCGCGACCATCATGGGCAGCGACCCGCGCAACTCGGTGGTCGACAAGGATTGCCGCACCTTCGACCATCCGAACCTGTTCATTTCCAGTAGCGCGACCATGCCGACGGTGGGCACGGTCAACGTGACGCTGACCATCGCGGCGCTCGCGCTGCGCATGGCGGACCAGTTGAAGAAGGAAGTTTGACGTGCTGACGAAAACCTTTTTCTTTCTGCTGGCCGGCGCGCTGGCCCTGCCCTCGTTCGCCCGCGCCGCTGCGGCCGATCCTGCCAACAACGCGGCGCTGATCAAACAAGGCGAGTATCTGGCGGTGGCCGGCGATTGCATGGCCTGTCACAGCACGGTCAAAGGCAAGCCGTTCGCGGGCGGCTTGCCGCTGAAGGTGCCGATGCTCGGCACGATCTATTCGAGCAACATCACGCCGGATGCGCAAACGGGTATCGGCACGTGGACGCTGGAAGACTTCGACCGCGCGGTGCGCAAAGGCGTCGCCAAGGACGGCCACAACCTCTATCCGGCCATGCCGTATGTGTCGTACGCGAAGATCAGCGATGACGACGTGAAGGCGCTGTACGCGTACTTCAAATTCGGCGTGGCGCCGGTCAACCAGCCGCAGCGTCCAAGCGACATTCCGTGGCCGCTCAACATGCGCTGGCCGCTCACGGTATGGAACTGGGTGTTCCTGAAGCAAGGTCCGTATCAGGCCAAACCGGACCAGAGCGCCACATGGAATCGCGGCGCGTATCTGGTGCAAGGCCTCGCCCATTGCAGCACCTGCCATACGCCGCGCGGCTTCGGCATGCAGGAGAAAGCGCTCGACGAAACCGGCAGTGGCTTCCTGAGCGGTTCGGTGCTGGCGGGCTGGGACGGCTATAACATCACGTCGGACCCGAACAGCGGGATCGGTTCGTGGACCCAGGCGCAACTGGTGCAGTACCTGCAGACGGGCAGCGTGTCCGGCCTCGCGCAAGCGGCCGGTCCGATGGGCGAAGCGGTGCAGCACAGCTTCTCGCAGATGAGCCATGCGGATATCGACGCGATTGCGACGTATATCCGTACCGTGCCCGCGGTCAGCAACGGCGCGTCGCAGTCGCGCTCGAGCTGGGGTGCGCCGGCAACCGACGTGACACGGCTGCGCGGTGTCGCGTTGAGCGACGAGCTCGATCCGGCACGCCTCTACCTGGGCAATTGCGCGACCTGCCATCAGGCGCACGGCCAGGGCACACCGGATGGGTACTATCCGCCGCTGTTCCATAACTCGACGGTCGGCGCATCCAACCCCGGCAATCTCGTGCAGGTCATCCTGCATGGCGTGCATCGCAAGGCGGGCGCTAGCGACGTCGGCATGCCGGCGTTCGCAACCGAGTTGTCCGATGCGCAGATCGCAGCGCTCACCAACTACGTGACGAAGCAGTTCGGCAACCCGGCAGCAACGGTAAACGCCAACGACGTGGCCAAGCTGCGCTAAGCGATTGGGCAAGGACCGCAGCGGTCCTTGCCTTGTATTGCGGGGCGGCGCTCGCTGCCCCGCTCCCTGGTTCCCCTTGCTGTCCCTGCCGCTCGTCAACCAGCATGGTGAAGAGGAAGCGCCGTTATACGCCCGTCCACTGCGCCAGCATGGCCGGCAGTTGTTCCATCTTCCCGAACACCTTGGCGACGCCGGCCTCGCGCAAGCGATCCGGGCTGCTGTGGCTGAGCCCGGCCGGGCTGTAGCCGAATACCGTCGCACCGGCTGCGACACCGGCCGTTGCGCCCGTCACCGTGTCCTCGACGATCGCGCAGCGCGTGGGGTCCACGCCCAAAGCCTGCGCGGCAGCGAGGTACACGTCAGGATGAGGCTTGCTGCGCGGCATTTCATGCCCGCTGAAGATGCGCCCGGCAAAGCACTCGAACATGCCGGTTTTCTTCAGTTGCATCTCGACCTTGTGCCGATCGGCGCCCGAGGCGACCGCAATGCGGCCATCGAGCGCTTCGTAAAGCGTCCGCACGGCCGCGGCCGCACCGCTGATTTCCACCAGTTCGCGCTCGAGCGCCGCGTTGCGGCGTTCGCGAAACTGCGTGAGCCATGTGTCCGTGATGGCGACGCCCGTATTCGCCTCGATCAGCGGCGCCTCGTCGCGCACCGTCTTGCCGATGAAAATGCGCGTGGTTTCTTCGACGCCGACCTGCCAGCCGAGTTCGCCCAGCATCTCCGCAAGCACGCGACTAGTAATCAGTTCGGAGTCGACAAGCACGCCGTCGCAGTCGAACAGGACGGCGTCGAAGGGAATAGAAAACATGGTGGCCAGCAAAAGAAGAGTCCCAAAGCGGTAGAGGATACTTCATTCAGGTTTGCAATTCAGTGCCGGCGCTCGCCAGCCTGATGCCGGATGAATTCGCAGTGTCCAGCTCTTCCCGGTTTATTTTGGAAAAGCAGGCACAGGGCGGGCGTAGCAGCGGTTGGCCTAATGTACTATTCGGTTAGGCAGCAATGCAACCGTCCACGCAAATGAACGATCGCTCAACGCGGCTCCCTTTCCATGTTTCCGTCACGTTGACGGAAGACGATTACGTCGCGGCAAACATCGTTCTGTATTCAACGGGGCGTCGAGCGAAGCGGCGACTGAAGTCTATCGGCGGCGCACTGGCAATCGGCGCGCTCGTGGGCTGGTATTGGTGGCAAACCCATGGCGACCTCGCGAATCCGTGGCCCGGCACAATCTTGTTCTTCTTTGCCGGCGCCGCGCTGACCTTCGGCATCCAGACCCTGTTCGTCCCAATGATCCTGCGGCGCGTGATGCGGCGCGCAGTCGCCTCGTTGAAAAAACGCGGCCCGATTCCGTATCTCGGCCAGCAACAGGTGACGTTCGACGCAACCGGCGTGACCGGCGAATCGAATTCGTCGTCGATACGCCTGAACTGGTCGGCTCTCACCGCGCGCGTGGACGATGCGGAACGTATTTATCTGCTCTCAGGTGGAACGGCCTTCGTGGTGCTGCCGCGCCGCGACCTCGCGCCGGCTGAGCTCGCGGCTATCGACGCTATTGTGTCGCGTCACATGCCGTCAACGGTCTCCCTCACGAATTGACGATGCATGCCGGCATAGCGCCCGCACTTCGATTTCCATATAGGGAAACAACGGCAACTGGCTCAGCACATCGTGCAATTGCGCTGGGCTTTCGACGTCGAATACGCTGATATTCGCGTAGCGGCCGGCGATACGCCACAGATGCCGCCACACTCCCTGCTCCTGCAGCTTCTGCGACATCGCCTTCTCATCCGCTTTCAGCCGGGCGGCGCGCTCCGCGTCCATGTCGGGCGGCAGATTGACAGTCATCTCTACGTGAAACAGCATCGGTTATTCCTTGTCGGTCACAACGCCCCGGCTGCGAAGCGCGCAGCCAGGGCCGATCACAATCCCAAACGCAATCAATCTGATGAATTTGCGCTTCAGGCCTCGGCGCGCAGACGCTCGACTTCGGCATCCGGCAGGTTGTCGCGCTCCTTGAACAGGGTGAAGTCGAAATCGATCAGCGCGAAACGACCTTCGACGCCATACGGCTTGCCTTCTGCTCCCTCGGCCTGCCTGAGCGCCGGCACGAGGCCATCGCGCGTCGCGAACGCAAAGTCGTCCCACAGATACGGGTCGCCGTCGATGTTGATCTGCGTAGTCAGCTTGCGAAAACCCGGCGCCGAGACGAAGAAGTGGATATGCGCCGGGCGATGCCCGTGACGGCCAAGCTGGTCGAGCAACAGTTGTGTCTGACCTTGCGGCGGCACGCTATAGCCGACCGGCACCACGCTGCGGAAGCTGTAATTGCCGCCGGCATCCGCGCGAATCGAGCGGCGCAGATTGAAGGCCGGCTGCGATTTGTCGAAGTACGAATAATTGCCGAGATGATTGGCGTGCCACACTTCAACCAGCGCATGCGCGAGCGGTTTGCCGTCTTCGCCGAGCACACGGCCGCGCATCACGAGAGTCTGGCCAGGGTCGGTACCGTCGTCGAGCCGCGCATGAGCGTCGGACACCGGCGCGCCGGCCACATACAGCGGCCCTTCGATGGTGCGCGGCGTGCCGCCCTCGATACCGGCTTTCGCTTCCGCTTCGTCGAGACGCAGGTCGAGAAAATGTTCGAAGCCGAGGCCCGCTGCCAGCAGGCCCAACTCGCCGCTTTTTCCTGCGTCGCCGAGATAGTTCAGCGCCGTCCAGAATTCGTGCGGCTGCACGTCGAGGTCTTCGATCGTATAGAACAGATCGCGCACGATGCGGTTGACGATCTGCCTCGTGCGTGGGTTGCCTTCATTGATAGCGCTGTCGTTGATCTTCTGCAGCAGCGTATCGATAGCTTGCCGGTTCATGGGGTATCTCCTTCATGCGATGTTATGGATAGCTTACGGATCATCCGTTAGCTCATGGTAATGCTTGCGCCCTTGTGCGTATCGCGCCGCAAACGGTCGATCTTGCTCCAGTCGAGCGCGATGCCGAGCCCCGGTCCTTGTGGAAGCTGCAAGGCAAAATTCTCGTAGCGCAACGATTCGGTGAGAATTTCTTCGGTCAGCAGCAACGGCCCGAACAGTTCGGTGCCCCACTTCAGTTCGTCGAAGGTGCTGAAGAGTTGCGCCGAGGCGATCGTGCCCACCGCGCCTTCGAGCATGGTGCCGCCGTACAGGTCCAGATTCGCGGCCGCGGCGATTGCCGCGACATGCGCGGCGCCGGCGAGGCCGCCCGATTGGGCGATCTTCACCGCGAATACGTCGGCGGCGCGCATGCTTGCAAGGGCAAACGCATCGGCCGGGCCATGCAGCGCCTCGTCGGCCATGATCGGCACTTGCGCCAGATCCGTCAGACGTTTGAGACCCGCGCGATTCTCCGCGGCGATCGGCTGCTCGATCAGGGTGACGCCTGCATCGGCGAAACGTTTGGCGGCCCAGATCGCTTCCGCTTCGGTCCACGCCTGATTCACATCGACACGCACTTCACCGCGTCCTTCGAGCGCCCGTTTGATCGCGACCACGTGTGCCACGTCGTCGGCTACGGCGCGCGAGCCGATCTTCAACTTGAACACGCGATGACGCTTCGCTTCGAAGACGCGCTCGGCTTCGTCGATATCGCGCTGCGTATCGCCGCTTGCAAGCGTCCACGCAACCTCGACGCTATCGCGCACCCGGCCGCCGAACAACTCGGACAAGGGCACGGCGAGGCGCTGCGCCTGGGCATCGAACAACGCGGTTTCAAGCGCCGATTTGGCAAAGCGGTTGCCCTGAAACAGAGCACGCAGCTTCGCCATGGCCGCGCCTGGGCGGGTCGCATCCATACCTTCGAGCAACGGTGCGAAGTAAGTATCGATGTTGACCTTGATACTTTCCGGGCTTTCCTCGCCGTACGCGAGACCGCCGATGGTGGTGCCCTCGCCCACGCCGGCTATGCCGTCGGCACAGCGGATGCGCACCAGCACGAGCGTCTGGCAGTTCATCGTTGCGACCGAGAGCCGGTGCGGGCGGATCGTCGGTACGTCGACGAGGATCGTCTCCACGCTCTCGATCCTGACGGGTGTTGCTATCATTCGTTGCGCTCCTGAACCGCTTTCCTGAGGCCACCATCTTAGGAACAAACTAGGGAAGCAGTCCAACACCGATTCCGACTACTTCCATACCTTAGAGGTATGCATGGAACTTCGCCAACTGCGTTACTTCATTGCGGTCGCGGAAGAAATGAACATCACGCGGGCGGCCGATCGCCTGCATATGACGCAGCCGCCGCTTAGCCGCCAGATCCAGCAGATCGAAGCGAGCGTGGGGCTCGCGCTGTTCGAACGCGGCTCGCGGCCGCTCCGCTTGACCGAGGCCGGCCGCATCTTCTATGCGCAGGCGAAGCGCCTCGTCGACGAAGCCGATGAACTCGCCCCGCTCACGCGGCGTCTTGCGCAACTGGCCGAACGCGTCGTGATCGGCTTCGTGCCGTCGACGCTGTACGGCGCGCTGCCTGCGGTGATCCGCGCGTTCCGCGAAGCCGCGCCGCATATCGAACTTTCCTTGATCGAAATGTTCACCATCGAACAACTGGGTGCGCTCAAAGGCGGCCGCATCGACGTGGGCTTCGGCCGTCTGCGCTTCGACGACGCGCAACTGGCGCGCGAAGTGCTCGTCGAAGAACGGATGATTGCCGCGCTGCCGCAAGATCATCCGCTGGCCCGGCAAAAGAAGCCGCTGACGCTCGCGGCGCTCGCGCAGGAAACCTTGATCGTCTACCCGAGCACGCCGCGGCCGAGTTATGCGGACCAGCAGCTATCGGCCATGCATGACCACGCGCTGGAGCCGAAGACGATTCATGAAGTGAGGGAATTGCAGACCGCTTTGGGTCTGGTCGCAGCGCAGGTCGGCGTGTGCCTGGTGCCGGAAAGCGTGGAAGGGTTGCGCGCGCATGGCGTGGTGTACCGGGAGATTCCGGCAGCCCATGCCGTCTCGCCGATCATCATGAGCCGCCGCTTGCAGGACGAAGCGCCGACCACCACGTTGCTTTGCTCGCTGGCGCGCAAGCTGTTCCGGGGTGGAGAGGTCCGCAGCCGCTGCGCTGCGGCGAGCCCGCCGAGCCGTCGACCTGGGCTAAGTCTCGGGCTCGACGGCTCGTCGCCATCGAACTAGAAGCGCTTGCGGATGCCGATGCGCAGTGCGACCTGATTGGGCGAACTCAAAGCTTCGAGCACCGGCGCGAGATCGGCGACGGCGCCGCCTCCGGCATGCATATAAGTTGCCGAGGCGTAGACGTCGGTGCTCTTGGAGAGGGAATAGTCCGCGCTGGCATCCAGCTCGTGATAGCGCGGCTCCTGCCCGGTCGCCGAAACATTCCCTTCGGTGTAGCTGTACGCCGCGCCTAACTGCAGCGTTGGCGTGACCATGTAACTCGCGACCACTTCACCGATGTTGAACGTCACGTGTCCATCGATCTTCGCGCCCACGCTGGGGTCGAGACCGCCGAACTGCGTGTGCGTCCAGTCGGCGCTGATCTTCGCCGCGCCGAACGTGTACGCGGCGCCGAGACCGAACACCTTGTAGCTGCTGGCAGCGAGACCATAGTTGCCGTCGACGGTATTGGCGGAGGTCCACACGCCTTCCGTGACCGCGGTGGCAGGATGGTCGATCGAGGTATACGCACCCACCAGTTGCAAGCTGCCATTCACGTATTGAAGCGCAAAGGATTTGGCGCTGTTCCGCGCAAAATCGCCGGCGACTCCGCCGAAGCTATAGGTTGCGACACCCGTTAGGCCCGCGATCGTCGGTGACACGTACTTGACGGCGTTGTTGAGGTGAAAATCGATGCCGTTGTTATCGAGGTCTCCAGGGTGCGGAAACAGAATGCCGCCAGGCAACAGGCCATTGGCCGACAGTGTGCCGATATAGTCGCCCACCTCCTCGCCTTGCCGCCCCAGCGTCACCGTGCCATAGCGGTCGCTGGACAGGCCGACGTAGGCCAGCCGGCCGAACTCCCGGCCGCCTTGACTGAACGCACCGGTGTTGACGTTGAAGCCGTTTTCGAGCCGGAAAATCGCTGCCGTGCCACCGCCAAGGTCCTCCACGCCCTTGAATCCCCAGCGATCGCCCTGCGAGATGCTGCCCTGCATCTGCAAGGCGCTCTTGCCGCCCTGATTGCTCGACCAGGTCAAGCCGTCGTCGACGATACCGTAGATCGTCACGCTGCTCTGAGCCCGAGCCCCAGCGCTAAAGAACGAGATTCCCATCAAAGCGACCAGCAGCTTCTTCACAATTTTTCCTTATATGATTTATCTGTCTTTCGTTTGCATGACGAATTAATCCGCTATCAGCCGACGCGACGAGGCGGCACTTCGACACGGCAAGACCCCGCGCCGTGAAGCGAAATTTAAGTTGGCATATTCACGGCATCAAATCAGCCAAAAACAGCGTGTGAAATAAGCGTGGCTTATTCGTGGCGCATCCGTGGCCTGTTCGTGCTCCGCCCCAACAGTGGATTCGATACCGACATGAAGCCAGTTCATAGCGTTCATTTTTGTCCTGAATTTGACCGCCTGTTTTGCCGCGCCTATCGTTCGCCCATGTTTTAACGATGTGCCTCCCCTGCCTGCCGCCGCTGGTCTCCGGCAAGCAGAAACACCAACCTCATGTGTGCCCAATGCCATGAACCCTGACGCGACAGTTACGCTTGCATCCCCTTCTGCGGTTCGCCCAATCAGTGCGGTGCGTCGTGCGGTTACGACTGCCGTGCTCGGCCAGGTGCTCGAGTGGTATGACTTTTTCCTCTACGGCACGGCCGCCGCGCTGGTGTTCGGCCGATTGTTCTTCCCGGTAGGGAACGATCCGCTGACAGGCACGATCGCCGCATTCGGCGGCTTTACCGTTGGCTTTATCGCGCGTCCGATCGGCGGCGTGCTGTGCGGCCACATCGGCGACCGTTACGGACGCAAGACAGTCATGATGCTGACCTTGCTGACCATGGGAACCGCGACCGTCTGCATGGGCCTGCTGCCGACCTACCAGCAGATCGGCCTTGCTGCGCCGGTGTTGCTCGTGCTGCTGCGCATCCTGCAAGGTCTTGCGGCAGGCGGCGAATGGAGCGGCAGCATCCTGCTGATTCATGAGAGCGCGCCCGCCTCGAAGCGCGGCGCACTCGCCGCTTGGAGTCCCGGCGGTGCGGCGTTTGGTTTCGTCCTCTCGACGCTCGCGTTCCTCCTCGCCAAGCACTTGTCGCCCGATGACTTTCAGAGCTGGGGGTGGCGCGTGCCGTTCCTTTGCAGCGCGGTTCTCGTCGCGCTCGGACTATGGATGCGCCGTTCCGTCGAGGAAAGCGCCGAGTTCGCCGAGCTCAGGGCAACGGGTCAGCACAGCCGTCTGCCGATTGCTGAAGTCCTGCGCCGTTGCCCGCGTCAGGTGCTGACGGTCTTTGGCCTGCGCTTCGGCGAAGGTGCGGCGTCGTATATCTTCTTCGCCTTTTCGATTGCGTATGGCCAGTTCATCGGTCTCAATTCGTCGTGGCTCCTCGGCGGACTGACGGTCTCCATGCTGCTGATGATTCCCGTCTCGCTGTTCACAGGACACCTGACCGACAAGGTCGGTCGAAAGCCCGTCTATCTGGTCGGCGCCATTGCGATCGTGCTGGTCGCTTACCCCTACTTTGTGCTGCTCGGCTCAGGCGAATTCCTCAAAGTGATGGCCGCCCTGATCCTCGCAAACAGCGTCACGCTCGGCATACTCGAAGGCGCTCAACCTGCCTTTATCAGTGAATTGTTGCCGGTTCATCTGCGCTTCTCGGGGCTCGGTATCGGACGTGAGATTTCATCGGTGCTCGGCGGCGGCCTGTCGCCGATGATCGCGACTGCCCTGCTCGCGCATTACCGCAGCGCGACGCCCGTCGCCCTCTACCTCGGCGTGCTCGGGCTGATTACCGTGCTGGCCACCTGCCTCGCGCCCGAGACGTTCCCCAAGGCGCTCAGGCTGCAGGCCAGACAAGGCGCTCGCGACGCCGCTCAATAGCACCGCCCAGGCGGCAACCGGAAATGCAATCGTTTCGCCAATTCATCAAGGTATCGAATATGCAAAGCCTTCAAAGCGCAAGCGCTTCAACCTACGCCTACAAAGTCCAGCCTGATGGTCCAGGCAGCGGATATCCGGAGTATTCAGGTCCAATCAGCCTGGAAGTCCTGATTGAGGAAATCGGGCGCCGCAGGGACGAATTCGATCAGTTGTCCCACATTCCGCGCGACATGGTCGCGAAGATGAAACGCGCGGGTATTTTCCGTGCCAGCACGCCGCGGCGGTTCGGCGGCGATGCGTTGCCGCCGCCGCGTTTTCTGGAGATGCTCGAACGCCTTGCGATCGCCGATGGATCGACCGCGTGGGTGGCGGCATTCGGATCGGCGAATACCTATCTTGCCTCGCTGCCGCTCGAAACGCAGGCAAAAATTTATGCGGATGGGCCGGATCAGGTCTTTGCCGGCGGTCTCTATCCGCTGCAGAAAGCCGCCAAGGTTCCGGACGGCTTCATGGTGAGCGGGCAATGGCGTTTCGCAAGCGGCTGCAAGGGCGCGGACTGGATCGGGGTGGGCATTGGCGGCATCCCGGCCGGTTCGGGCGAAGCGGGTGCCGGAAAACCGTTCACGGCCGTGTTCCCGGCAAGCGAGGTGGAGATCGTCGAAAACTGGAACGTCGTCGGCATGCAGGGCACCGGCAGCCACGACCTGCGCCTGCAGAACAAGTTCGTCGACGCCCAGTGGACCTTCGTGCGCGGCGGCGCGGCGCTTGTCGACGAGCCGCTGTATCGATACCCCGCCGTCGCGTATCAGGCTCAGGTCCACGCCGCCGTCAATGTCGGACTGGCGCGCGCCGCACTCGATCTGCTCGCGCAAATGTCCGGTGTCACCCAAACCACCACCGGCGCGCCGCGTCTCGCGGACCGGGCCTACTACCGCTCGGGCCTCGCCAAGGCAGAGGCCAACTGGCGCAGCGCAAGGGCGTTCTTCTTCGAATCCGCGGAAGCCGCATGGAACACGATCGTGGCCGGCGACCCCGTCACGCCGGCTCAGGCGAACATCCTGCGGCTCAGCGCGACACACGCGGCGCAGGTCGGCGCGGAGGTCGTCATGCAGGCCTATCAGATGGCCGGCGTAGCGGCGATCTACCGCGAGAACCGTCTGCAACGGCTGGTGCGCGATTCGATCGTGGTGACGCAGCACGCGTTCCTTGGCGAGGGTATCTACGATGCCGCGGGTGCCCTGTTCGTCGGCATCGCGCCGGTCATCACACCGTATCCATGATGCCAACCCCGCGTATGACAAAGGAAGACACCATGACAAGCGACGACACCCGGCGGCAGTTCCGCGACGCGATGGCGTATCTGCCGGCAGCGGTCAACATCATCACGACGGATGGGCCGCACGGACGCTACGGGATCACCGCCAGCGCGGTCTGTTCGGTCACCGATGCGCCGCCCACCATGCTGGTGTGCATCAATCAGACCAGCTACGTGCACGACATGCTGCGGCAAAACCGCAGCGTCTGCATCAACGTGCTGGCCGCGGAATGCCAGGAGCTTGCGCGAACGTTTGCCGGGATGACGGGCTGCTCGATGGACGAACGCTTCGAACATTGCGGCTGGGCAACCGGAAGCTCGTCCGTGCCGGTGCTGCCGGAGGCGATCGCGAGGCTGGAAGGAACCATCGTCGACAGCAAGACCGTGGGCTCGCACTCGGTGCTGTTCGTCAGCATCGGGCACATTTCGATGCGCGCGGACGGCGACGGTCTGATCTATTTCGGACGACAGTTTCACCGCCTCGCGCGCCCCGGCCCTGCGACGCTCTCGCCCGGCACCGGGACTGCGGGGTAAGCGTGGAAGTCTGCCTCTTTCTGATCGGCCAGCTTTGCGACGCGCCGGACACGGCAGCGGTATTCGACGCTGCGCGTCTGCATGCTGCGTCCCAGGCGGTGCAAGGTCTGCGGCGTCTCGTGATCCATCGTCCGGTGGAACGCGCAGATGGCGATCCTCTGCTGAATGCACCCGGGAAGCATCCGCACTGCGTGCTCCAATGGTATTTCGACGACCTGGGGCAGCTCGAAACGGCGCTCGAGCGCGACGGGCGCATTCAGGCCGCCCTCGAGATGTCGGGCACGGGAGGCTGGAACGAGCGTCTGTTTGCACAGCAGGTCATGGCCGTGCGGAAATTCGCCATCCCGGATGCCGGCGGATTAAGTGACCCAAGCAGCCTAAGCGGCTTAAGCGATCTGCCCGAGCGATGCACGTACCTCGTCAGCTACGAGGGCGAAGCCGACGACCTCAACGCCTGGCTCACCCATTACATCACTCACCATCCACCGTTGATGGCCGAGCTTCCGGGCATCCGCGAACTGGAGATCTACACCCGGGTCGACTACCGGACCGGCCTCGCCTTGCCGCGCGCCACCGCGATGCAGCGAAACAAGGTGGTGTTCGACGATCCGTCCGCGCTGGCGGCCGCGTTGGCCTCGCCGGTGCGCGCCCGGATGAAGCGCGACTTCGATAGCTTTCCGCCGTATGGCGGCAGTACCCCTCATTACCCGATGCGCAGCATTTACGGTAATCTGCGCGAGGAGCCAAGCGATCGAAGGTCATGACCAAGTCAAACCCGGGCGATACCGATCTGAACCTGCTGCGTGTGTTCATGGCCATATGGGATCTGCGCAGCCTGACCGCTGCGGGAGACCGTCTGGGCCTGACGCAATCGGCCGTCAGCCACGCGCTGCGCAGGCTGCGCACGCTGTTCGACGATCCGCTATTCGTGCGAACGCCCGCGGGCATGGTCCCGACCGATGCGGCCGTGCACCTCTATCCGCCACTCACCCAGGCCTTCGGGATCATCAACGTCGCGGTGCAACAACTCGCGAAATTCGACCCTGCAACGGCCGAGCGGGTGTTTCGCGTGTCGATGTCCGACATGTCGGAGTTCTATTTCCTGCCGCCCATCCTCGCCATGCTCGAGCGCACGGCGCGCGGCATACGGATCGAAGTCACCAATTTCCCGGTCGAATCGGTGACCGCCGCAATGCGCAGCGGCAAGGTCGATCTTGCGCTGGGCTATGTGCCTGGACTCGACCCCGGCTGCGTCAGCAAGACGCTATTCGTCGACGAGCACGTTTGCGTCGTGCGCGCCGGCCACCCTCTACGAACAGGCAAGCCCACCAAAGAAGACCTCGCGGGTCTGCGTTACGTCTACGCCAGCACCAACGCAACCGGTCACAGGATGGTCGAGCAATGGCTGGAGGAATTGAATCTGAAGCGCGAGATCGTGCTGCGTTTGCCGCATTTCGTGGTAGCGCCCGAAATCGTCCGGAACACCGATCTCGCCGTGATCTTCCCGCGGAGCATTGCGCAACGCTTCAACCAGCACAAGGCGTTCCGGATTCTGCCGTTGCCGTTCTCGCTGCCGCCCATCGAGATCCAGGTGCACTCGCATGTGCAGTTCTCGGCCGACCCGGGCATCGCGTGGCTGCGCGACGCGATCTACGAGATGTTTCACCAGCCCGGCTTCTAGAAATCATTTGCCGCACTGATATCCGACTCCATTTTCGGCGAATTTGACGCAGCGAAACGGCGCGCCGACACTGCTTGCCATGCGAAGCCCTCTCGTCGAGATCGCGACGCCCGACTATTTCCTCGCGAGAGAACATGGCATCCGTGCAACCGTCGACCACCGCAATCGAGACCCCCGCGTTCAACAACAGGACCCTCACCCGGATCGTCGTCGCCTCCGTGGCGGGCAACGCGATGGAGTGGTACGACTTCTTCGTCTACGGCACGGCGGCGGCGCTTGTATTCGGGCAACTGTTCTTTCCCGCCAATGCCGACCCGCTGATCGGCACGCTGGGCGCCTTTGCCGCATTCGCCATCGGCTTTGTTGCAAGACCGCTGGGCGGCATTGTGTTCGGCCACATTGGCGACCGCTACGGCCGCAAGGCGTCGCTGGTGTGGACGCTGCTGATCATGGGAGTTGCCACCTTCGGGATCGGCTTGTTGCCGACCTATGCACAGGTCGGACTATGGGCGCCGGCGGCGCTCGTCGCGCTGCGTCTGCTGCAAGGCGTGGCATCCGGTGGCGAATGGGGCGGCGGCGTGCTGATGATCAGCGAGAATGCTCCGCCGGAAAAGCGCGGCTATTACGCCGCATGGAGTCAACTGGGCGTGGGCGGCGGCTTCGTTCTATCTTCCGGTGCGTTCCTCGCCGCACAGATGCTGCCCCATGCGCAATTCCTCGCCTGGGGTTGGCGCCTGCCGTTCCTCGCGAGCCTCCTGATCTTCGCGCTCGGCGTCTACATCCGCTACAACCTGCCGGAAAGCCGCGACTTCGAAAACGCCGAGCATGCGGGCAAGACAGCGCATATGCCGGTGCTCGAAGCGATCAAACGGCATCCTAAAGAAATCCTGATGGCGATGGGCCTGCGCGTGGCTGAAAACGGCGGCGCGTATATCTTCCTTGCGTTTTCGCTGGTCTACGGCAAGTTCGCCGGCATCGCCAGTTCGACGATGCTCACCGCAGTGATGCTGGCCATGGTCGTCGAAATGGGCGCCATGCTCGCATGGGGCAAGCTCTCGGACAAGCTGGGACGCAGACCCGTCTATATGATCGGCGCCGTGTCGCTCATGGTGATGGCGTTTCCGTTCTTCTGGTTGCTCAACACGCACTCTGCACCACTGATCTATCTTGCCCTCGTACTAGGCACCGCGGTATGCCACGGCGCGATGATCGGCACCCTCCCCGCGCTCGTAGGCGAACTGTTCAGCACGGAGGTGCGCTACTCCGGCGTGGCGCTCGGGCACGAGGTGGCATCGATCTTTGCAGGCGGCATGTCTCCGCTGATCGCCATTGCGCTGCTGTCGCACTACCACGCCTATTGGCCTGTTTCGCTGTTCGTCATGCTGCTCGGCCTCGTTACCGTGATCACGCTGCAGTTCACGCACGAGACCCGCGCCCCGTCAACGTGACCGGTCGCGCCGCTGTTTGTTCTCTGTTACACCCGATAGATCGTCAACATGGAAATCAACCGATTCAAGGTTCGCGTCAATGCGCTGCGAGACGAAGCGCAAGACATCAGATCGTTCAGCATCTCGAGAATGGATGGCTTGCCCTTCGACCCCTACGAACCCGGCGCCCACATCGACGTCACGAGCCCCGCCGGTGTCACGCGTCAATACTCGCTGTGCGGAGACCCCGACCGTTGCGACGCGCTAAGCTTCGCCGTGAAAAAGGAACCGGCGTCGCGCGGCGGTTCGCGGTCATTGCATGACGACGTGGTGACCGGCATGGAGCTGTCGATCAGCGCGCCGCGCAATCTCTTTCAGCTCGCCGGCGAGGCCCGCGAACACATTCTGATCGCCGCGGGCATCGGCATTACGCCACTTCTTTCGATGGCGTATCGCCTCGTCAGGCAGCGCGTGCCGTTCAAGCTGCACTATTTTGCCCGCGCTCCACAACAGGCCGCCTTCCTGGCGCAATTGTCGGCGCCGCCCTTTGCGGAGCACGTCGAAGTTCATCTGCAAGTGCCCCGTGACGCGTTAGACCAGGCCTTGCACGCATGCATCGCGAAGGCCAGGAGCGGTGCGCATCTTTATACCTGTGGACCGGCGCCTTTCATGGAACGCGTGGTTCGCGCGGCGGCGGCCTACCTCCCCGAAGCGGCCATTCATCTCGAACGGTTCGGCGCGCAACCCGGCACACCAGACAGTGAACCCGTGCGCGGCAGGCACGATCAGTTCGAAGTCAGGCTTGCAAAAACAGGGGCGAGCGTCGAGGTCAAGAGTGGACAAACGATCGTCGACGCGCTGGCGCAGATCGGTGTCGAGGTGGATACCTCATGCGGCGAAGGCGTATGCGGGACGTGCATGGTGCCTGTCGTGGGCGGTGAACCCGAGCATCGCGACCACTGCCTGAGCAAGGCCGAGCGCGCGAGCAATTCTGTCATCTGCTGCTGTGTTTCGCGTTCCCGCTCGCCCGTGCTCATTCTTGATCTCTAGGCCGCGCGCAGCCCTCATCGCTTACAACTGATCGAATTTTCGCACCGAGTCGAGCAACAGGTTTCTCATCCACACGATGCCATCCTCATCGTGAAAGTGCTCGTGCCAATGCATCGTCACCGAGGCTGCAGGCAAACGAACCGGCAAATCGTAGATCTGAAACGCCTTGGCCTTGTTCAGGATCTGCGCAAGACGCTTGGGCAGCGTCGCGTAAAGGTCCGTCACCATCAGGATGTTCGGCAACGCGACGAAGTGCGGCAATTCGAGCGCTATATTGCGGCCGACACCCTGGGCCCGCAGCGCGTCGTCCAAAGCGTGGTGGCTGTGCTCGAGAGAGCGCACCTGGATGTGCGAGGCGCCGAGGAAATGCTCGAGACTGAGCTTCTTGCCCGCCGGCAAGCCACGTCTGCGCCGCGTCATGCAGACGTAGTCCTCTTCGAATAGCAACTGGTGACGTGTGTGCGCCATCAACTCGGGAAGATTGCCGATGGCGAAGTCCAGCTTGCTCGAACGCAGCGCGTCTTCGATCTCCTCCACGGGCATCGGCTGCACGATGAGCCGGGTACGCGGCGCCTGCTCGTGCAGTGCCTTGCAGATAACGGGCAGGTAGGCCATT
This sequence comes from Paraburkholderia sp. SSBN10T, assembly GCF_056619545.1. NCBI lineage: Bacteria > Pseudomonadati > Pseudomonadota > Betaproteobacteria > Burkholderiales > Burkholderiaceae > Paraburkholderia > Paraburkholderia sp. SSBN10T. The sequence continues at coordinate 53,005 of NZ_JBWQQI010000034.1, read as the reverse complement.
TCACCCGCATCGGACAGCGACAGCCGGAACGTACGCGTGCTCACCGCCGGGTCGAACGACTCCGCATAGCGCAGCGCCTCGCGCACCGTGTCGAGCGCGCGGCCCACAATGCTCGCGAGTTCCAGCGCAATCGGCGTGGGCTGCATACCCGAGCGGGTGCGGATAAAAAGCTGATCGTCGAACAGCGTGCGCAGCCGGCCCAGCGCATAGCTCACGGCCGGCTGCGAAAGCGCGAGGCGCTCACCCGCTTTCGTCAGACTACGCTCTTCCACGATGGCCTGGAAAACCCGCAGGAGGTTGAGATCGATATGGTCAAGCGAAGTCATGGGGCGACCTATTATTTGCGTCATTTATTCGACAACTTATTTTAGATCGATTTGACCGATATTGGCTACCGCCCGAAACTATCAAAACGGTAGCGCCAGTCACACTGCGCCCCTTGCCTGAATGCGACTTCAAAGCGACTCGACCGTGACAACCCAGAGACATCGATGAGCGACACCCTCTATCAGACCATCAACACCGACGCACTGCATCGGCGCGCCCAGGCCGACCGCATTGCCCCTTCCATGTACTACGACCCCGAGATCTTCGAAGCGGAACTCGAGCGCATTTTCTACAAGACGTGGATCTGGGTCGCGCACGAAAGCGAACTGCCGGGCGCGGGCGATTTCCGCACCACGACGATCGGACGTCAACCCGTCATCGTCGTACGCGACAAGAGCGGCACGGTACACGTTCTGCAAAACCGTTGCCGTCATCGCGGCGCGACCGTCTGCGAGGAACACAAGGGCAACGCGAAAGGCTTTACGTGCCCGTATCACAGTTGGTCGTACGCGCTCGACGGCACGCTGCGTGCGCTGCCCTATGGCGACGGCTACGAAGGCGTCTGCGAGAAAAGCGATCTACCGCTTAAAGCATTGCGTGTGGGGATTTATCAAGGGTTGATCTTCGCCAGCTTCAACGAGGAGATCGAGCCGTTGGAGGATTTTCTTGGCAACGCCAGGCCGTGGATCGACCTGTTCATGAAGCAGGGCGCCGGCTATCCGGTCAAGGCGAACGGCGAGCATAAGTTCAGGTTCAAGGGCAACTGGAAAATCCAGCTCGAAAACACCACGGACCTGTATCACTTCCCGGTCGTGCACAAGTCGTGGATGAAGTCGATCGACGACGAAACGGCCGCTGCGATCACCAGTTTCATGACGAGCGACGCAGCATTCTGCCGCTCGCTCGGCAACGGCCATAGTCTCGCGGTGCTCGTGCCGGAGCTGGTCGATCTCGATCTTGACGACGGTGCGCCGCTACCCGAGCGTTTCAACGAGCTCGCCACGCAACTGGCTGAGCGTCATCCTGCCGACGAAGTCCGGCGCATCGTACGCTCGCTGATGGGCGTCGGCTTCAACCTGAATCTGTTTCCGAATCTGGCGTTGTCGATGGCGTTCTTCCGTGTGCTGCGCCCCCTGTCTGCCGAGGAAACGGAAATCCGTCACGTTGCGCTCGCCATGGACGGCGGACCCGATGAAGCGAACCGCGTGCGTCTGCGCATTCACGAGCACTTCCAGGGCCCCTTCGGCTTCGGCAGCCCCGACGATGCGGAAGCATGGGAGCGCGTGCAGCGCGGTTCGCATGCTGGCGCTGAGGTGCCGATCCTCGTCAACCGCGGGCTGAACCGCGAGACCACCGCCGCGAACGGCGAAAAGACCGCACACGCGACCGACGAGACGGGCATGCGCGAAGCGTACAGGCAATGGCGCGCAATGATGGAGCAGGCATGATGGACGATCGCAACGCACTCTTCTCGCAGCAAACTTTCGCGCGAGCCGTCGGGTTCATCTGGCGCGAAGCCGAGATGCTCGACCGCCGCGACTACCGCGCCTGGCTCGATCTGTGGGATACCTCAGGATGCTATGTGGTGCCGATCGATCCTGACACCACCGACTACGCAGCGTCGTTGAACTATGCCTACGACGATCAGGACATGCGCGAAAAGCGCGTGCAACGGATGACCTCAGGATATTCCGCATCCGCAGCCGATGCGGCCCGAACCGTGCGCACCGTGTCGCGCTTCACGCTTGAAAACGTTGCATCGGACGTGGTTCGGGTGAAATCGGCGCAAGTGATCGTCGCCTGCAAGCGTGGCGCCACGACGCTCTTTGCCGCGGATCTTTCGCACACCATCAGCTTTGCGAGCGGCGAGCCGCGCCTCATCGAAAAGGTCATTCGCCTGATCGATTCGACTGAAGCGCTCAGTGCAATCGGTTTTCTGCTTTGATTCCCTGATGAAAGCGCAGCGGCCGCTTGCGGGCAGCCGATGCGCGCGCCTGGACGTTGAAGCCTTTGACGTTGCAACCGTGTCCACGATATGCCCTTGCCCGCCGCTAATAGCCTGCTCTAAAGGACGCTACATTCAATGACCGACAATCGCTCTTTGCCCCTGCGCGTGCTGTTTTGCTGCGGCGTTACGCAGAACTTCTTCGATCTGCCACGCGACGGAATCGGCGAGGTCTGGCAGGCCTATAGCCAGATGCTCGCGGCAGTCGAAGCAATGGAGAGCGTCCGCATCCTCGGCATCATGGACGACGATCGACTCTGCGTCGGCCAATCCGCAGCCGCTCCGTGGACCTTCTACATCATGGCCGACGTGGCGGCCCTGGACGCGACGGTTGCCGTGTGCAACCTGTTTCGCACCACGCCCGTCGGCGACTACAACCTGTGGCGCTACGGCAAGATCGAAGCACGCGTCGGCCGGGCGTTAGTCGTGCCGCCCGTGGCGAACATGAAGGAGTGAGCCCGCATGACGCAAGCCGATAACCTTCGACAAGAGGCCATGCTGGAAGCACTCCAGGCCCGTATCGCCACGCTCGAAGCCGAACGCGCGGTGCGCAGGACAATCGCCCGCTATATGGCGCTGTGCGATGTGCCTTCGGCCGCATGTAACGGCGAGTCACTGGAGACGCTATTCACAGACGACGCGATCTGGGAAGGAATCGGCCCGCAATACGCACAGAAGTTTGGCCGCTTGCACGGGCGAACCGAAATAGTCGCGATGCTAGAACGCTATCTTCCACCCACCCCGCACTTCACGACCAACGTGCACTTTCTGACGGCGGAAACCATCGAGGTCGCAGGCCCGTTGGCCAAAGGACGCTGGGTAATGCTGCAGGCCTCGGGTTACGTGGACGGCAAAGCGGAGCTGATCTCCGCGCGCCTGGAAGTGGACTTCTCGCCCGCACGCGGCGGCGACCAGTGGCTCATCCAGCACTTTCGCACCGAGCGCTTGTTCGATGCACCGTGGCAGGTCAACCCTCGAAACAAGATGACATCATGACAGCGTTTATCAGCCAGTTCTCCTTACGTTCCAACGCAGCAACGAACGCTGCGACGATAGCCATCAAGGACACGATCGATATTGCCGGCCACCCGACCACGGCAGCCAGCCGCGCGCTCGCCGGCTCCCCACTCGCGCCGCGCCACGCCGATGTCGTGCAGCACCTGCTCGATGCGGGCTGGCATATCACCGGCAAAGCGAACATGCATGAACTGGCATTCGGCATGACGGGCATCAACGACTTCACCGGCACACCGCGCAATCCGCAAGACGCGGCGCTGATACCGGGTGGTTCGTCGAGCGGTTCGGCGTCGGCGGTAGGTCTCAAGCTCGTGGACGCCGCACTCGGTACCGACACCGGCGGCTCGATCCGCGGGCCGGCAGCGTGTTGCGGGGTGATCGGGCTTAAGCCGACGTTCGGGCGTGTGTCGCGTGCCGGCGTCGCGCCTCGCGAATCGTCGCTCGATTGCGTGGGCCCGTTTGCACGCGACATGCGAACGCTCGTCGCCGCCATGGCGGGGATCGAGCCAGCCTTCGATACGGATAGCGCAGCGTTCCGGCGCTCGCCCATCAATGTTGCATGCGTCTCGGTCGATGCCGAGGCCGGGATACTCGCGGCCGTGCACGACATGATCCATCGGGCTGAAGGCAACGCGCGCACCATCGAACTTGACCATCTGCGCGAAGCATTCGAAGCAGGACTCGCGGTGATCAACGCGGAAACCTCACGGGCGTTCGGACACCTGGTCGGAACCGGCAAGCTCGGCGCCGATCTCGAAGCGCGCTTGCGCGCCGCCGCCACGACAACGTCCTCGCAGCTCGATGCGGCAGAGCGGGTGCGGCGCGATTTCACCACGGCAGTCGACCGTATGCTCGCCGACGTCGACGTACTCGTTTTGCCCACCTTGCCTGCCCTGCCCATCACGCTTGCAGCCGCGCGCAACGGCACGTCGGTCATCGCAATGTCGTCGCTGATTCGCCCGTTCAATCTGAGTGGCCATCCGGCGCTCAGTTTGCCGATACCGCTCGCGGCTTCACCGCTGAAAGCCGGTTTGCAGATCGTCGGGCGCAAAGGCGCTGACGAACTGGTGTGCGCCATCGCGGCGCGCTTCGAAGCCGCGCTTGCCACGTGATCCATCGAATCCCATGCGTCTTGCACGTGCGCGTGCTTTAGCGGAGCGTTATTCATGTCCAACAGGGTCGTACTTGTCACCGGGGCCGCGCGCGGACTCGGCGCCGCCATCGCGACGCGTTTTCATGACGCAGGCTACCGCGTCGCGCTTGCCGATCTCGCGATCGATGCGGCTGAAACGCTGTCGGCACAACTGAGCGCCGATAGCAGCAGCGCGTGCGCACTGAAGCTGGACGTCACATCGAAAGCCGATTTCGAAGCGGCACGTGACGCGCTGGTGGCGCGCTGGGGCCATGTCGATGTCCTGGTGAACAATGCGGGAGCGTCTGAGGTGGTGCCCGTGATGGAGATCAGCGCCGCGCAGTTCGATCGGGCCATCGACATCAACCTGCGCAGCGTGTTGTTCGGTTGCCAGGTATTTGGCGAGTACTTCGCCGGACGTGGCGCGGGACGTATCGTCAATGTGGCATCGCTGGCGGGACAGAACGGCGGCTCGGCCACGGGTGCTCACTATGCAGCGGCAAAGGGCGGAGCTATCACGTTGACCAAGGTCTTTGCTCGCGATCTGGCCGCGCGCGGCGTGACAGTGAACGCAATCGCACCCGGTCCGCTTGATCTGCCTGTGGTGCACGAGAGCGTGTCTGCGCAGAAGCTGAACCAAATTATCTCGAGCATTCCTGTCGGCCGTCTCGGTTCGGCGGCGTATGTAGCGGAGGTTGCGCTGCTGCTCGGCGCGCCTGATGCCTACTTTGCCAATGGCGCGTGTTGGGATTTGAATGGCGGGCTGTACATGCGCTGAACGATGAGAGCGAGCCATCGTCCAGTGCCGGCTTTGATGCCGGCGGCAACGCTAAAGTCCCGTCACCGATGCCGACAGCCCGTTGCCGTCCTCGCAATTGCGCAGCGTCAACGTGGCATGGTGGCGCTGTGCGATGCGCGATGCGATGGCGAGCCCCAGGCCGCTGCCCTGTCCCTGCGCATCTTCGCCGCGATAGAAGCGGTCGAGTACCCGCTCGAGTTCATGTTCGGGAATGCCTGGACCGCTGTCCACGACGTCGACGTCGACGCCGCTGGACGTACGCCGCAAGATCACGTCGACCTTGCCGCCCGCGGGCGTATGGCGGATCGCGTTGTCGATCAGGTTGTTGAGCAACACGCTTAGACTGTGTTGCTCAGCGAGGATCACATAAGGATCATCGGGCGCATCGGATGGCGCACATTCCAGACCGAGGTCGATGTTTTTCGCCTCGGCGAGCAGCGAAAAATCGCCCACAGCCTGCTCGCCGAGCCGGCGCAGACTCACGGGTTTCATTAACGTGGCCGGCGACGCATCCTCGCGCGCCAGCGTGAGCAACTGCTGCACCAGATGGATGATCCGGTTCAGGCGTCCTTCGACGCGCTCCAACGTCTTGCCTTCCGCCTTTAACGTGCCGTCGCGCGCGGCCGACTGCAATTGCAGCTTCAACGCGGCGAGCGGCGAGCGCAATTCGTGCGCAGCGTCGGCCACGAAGGTGCGCTGGGCCTGCGATGCGATGTTTAACCGTAGCAACAGGTCGTTGAGGGCTTCGACGAGCGGGCGGAGTTCGACCGGCACGCCGCTGTCCAGACGCAGTGGTTCGAGCGAATCGATCGAGCGGGTCGACAACGCGCGCGACAGGCCGAGAATCGGCGCGAGCCCACGCGCCACCACCAGCAAAACCAGCACGATCGTGGCCGGCACCATCAGCCAGAGCGGCCATATCGTATGCAGCGCGAGGCGAATCGCCAGATCCTCGCGCACCGAGAACGGCTGCGCCACCTGGATGAAGCGGTCCGGCTGCTGCAGGCCGAAGACGCGCCAATGATATTCGCCGCGCTCTATCGTGCGGATCCCCTCGGGATAGCGCGGCAAGGCAGGTTCCTTGAGCGAGTGGTAGACGAGCGTGCCCGCGCGATCCCAGATCTCGATCACGAGGCGGTCATCGGCAATGCCAGGGAAACCGGGATCCGGCTGCGCGGCGCTGATCGCGCTCTCGAGCTTCGAGGGCAAGGACAACGCCACCGTGCGCAGTTCATAGTCGAACAGCTCGCTCGCTTCTTCGCGTGCGGTGTGGAAGATGCCGTAACCCGCGACGGCGGATACCGCCGCGAGGCCAAAGATTAGCCAGCCCAGCAGCCAGCGCCGGATCGACGTCACCCGCACCTCTTCAGGCGGTAGCCGACACCGCGAATGGTGACGATCTGGTCGGCGCCGATCTTGCGCCGCAAGCTATGCACATGGACTTCGATGGTGTTGCTGCCCACTTCTTCGCCCCAGCCGTAGAGTTTCTCTTCAAGCTCGGCCTTCGTGTAGACGCGGGTCGGCTCGTCGATCAACGCCTGCAGCAGCGCGAATTCACGCGGCACCAGCGGCAACAGTTCGCCGTTCTTGGTGGCTTCATGCGCGGCCGGGTCAAGCGTGAGTTCGCCGTGCGTGTAAACCGGCTGTTTCTGACCGGTGCGCCGGCGCAGCAAGGCCCGCACGCGCGCGGCCAGTTCGTCGAGATCGAACGGCTTGATCAGGTAGTCGTCGGCGCCGGCATCCAGTCCGCGGATGCGGTCATCCACCGCATCGCGCGCCGTCAGGATGATCACGGGGGCAACGCCCCCTGTCTTGCGGTACGAGTTCAGCACTTCGATGCCATCCTTTTTGGGCAGCGCAAGGTCCAGCAGCACGAGATCGTAGACGCCGTTGCCAATCGACAATTCCGCCGCGCGGCCATCCTGCGCCCAGTCAATCGCATAGCCCGCACGGCGCATCGAATCGAGCACGCTCTCGGCAATCATCTCGTCGTCTTCCACCAAAAGCAATCGCATCGCAGATATCTCCGCATTTTATCTGGCGCCATTATCGGTTGGACCAGCTTAACGGTTCCTTAAGTGTTACTTAAGCTCCTGCTTACGAAAATGCTACACGCCTGCTGCCTGTCTGTGACGGGACGCACCCGTTGACGCCATTCCGATGCAGGAGCCCGTATTGCCCGCTTTTGACGCCACTCCACAGTCGCGCGACGATGCCCGTTTGCGTGCCCGCCCGCTCGCCACGGGCCTTCGTCTGCCGCGTGCGCTTGCAGCGGGCTGCGTGATGCTGCTCGCGGGCTGCACGTGGTACCACCGTGCGCCGCTCGCTTCACAGGATACGTCCACTTCCGCGCGGACCCTCGAACGCATCACGATCGACCCGTCGAGCATGCCGCTGCCAGAACTCGCGGCTCATCGGTTCGACCCGTCCGACGGACTCGATATCGAGGAAGTCGCGATGCTGGCCGTGGTGAACAACCCGGATCTGAAGCTTAGCCGCGACGACCTCGGCATTGCCCGCGCACAGGCGTTTTCCGCCGGCCTGCTGCCCGATCCGCAACTGTCCGTGTCGAGCGACTATCCAGGACAAGCGGGCTTCTCGCGCGCGTTCAGTTACGGCTTGAGCATGGATGTGATGGCAATCGTCACGCGCGGCGCCAACCGGAAGTCGGCGGATGCGACGGTCGAAAAAACCGATCTTGGCCTGCTGTGGCAGGAATGGCAGGTCGTCGCGCAGGCCCGGCAACTGTTTCTGAAGGCACGCCTGCAGGACGAAACGCTGCCTCTGTTAGCGCAGCAACGCGATCTGTCACGCATACGCTATGAGCGCATGGCACAGGCGCAGCGCGACGGCAATCTGACCGTCGACGCGACGACCGCCGCGCTGACCGCCTACAGCGACGCGCGCAAGCAATACACCGACGCCCAACGGGCTGCCGAGCAGGTCCATCACGATCTGAACGCGTTGCTGGGCCTCGCGCCCGATGTCCAACTGCAACTCACCGGCGACGGCGACGGCAAGCCCGTCGACAGCACGACGATCGACCTCGCGGTTGCCGCGTTGCCGCAGCGCCGCCCCGATCTGCTCGCGCTAAAAGCCGGTTATGAGGCGCAGGAACAGAAGTACCGCGCGGCCATTCTGAACCAGTTCCCGAGCCTGTCGGTCGGCTTCGTGCGCGCGCGTGACACTTCGGAAATTTACACCAGCGGCTTTCAGATCAACCTTAGTTTGCCGATCTTCAACCGCAACCGGGGCAACGTCGCGATCGAACAGGCGACCCGTCAGCGGCTGCGCGACGAATACCAGACGCGCCTGAACCAGGCGTATGCGGATGTCGCCCATTTGCGTGCGGACAGCGCGATTCTCGAGCGCCAATTGCAGCAGAGCGAGACTGCCCTGCCAGGCGTGGACAACGCGGCACGCGATGCCGCTGCGGCCTTCGCCGCGCATAACCTGACGCTTGGCGCATACACCGATGCGCAGAGCGCGGCGCTCGTCAAACGCATCGATATCGCCAGCTCGCGCGAGGCGCTGGCCGAACAGCGCGTCGCCTTGCAGGCGCTGCTGGGCAGCGCCATTCCCGACACCCCTTCCGTTACCCCCGAGCAAAGTTTGACCCAATCCCATGCGAAATAGTCGTCTCTTGCTACCGGCGAGCCGCGTCGCCGCGAGCCTTGCCTGCGCGGTCGCCGCGACCGCGTGCTGGAGTCCGTCCACGTACGCCGAAGACGCTGCCGATAGCGGCGCCGTCGCTGTGCAGACGATACAGGTGCAGCGCGCAACCCTCTCACAGCCGGTGCGCGGCTACGGCATCGTCGCGGCAGCGGCGGCGAATCTCACCACCGTGAACCTGCCGTACCTCGCGCGCATTACCCAGTTGCGCGTGCAACCGGGGCAGACCGTTGCGCGCGGCACACCGCTCGTCGTCGTGCAGGCCGACCCGGCCGCGGTACTGGCGGCCAGTCAGGCGAAAAGCGCAGTAACCCTTGCCCAGGGCGAACTCGCCCGCACGCAATCGCTGTACGACAATGGGCTTGCCACCCAGTCGCAACTCGCTGCCGCGAAGAAAGGGCTACAGGACGCGCAGCAGGCGCTTGCGGCACAGGATCAAATGGGCGTCGGCACGGGCAGCAGAACGATCGTCGCACCGTTCGACGGGATCGTGATGCAAATCTCGGCCGCGCAGGGTGACCAGGTACAGGCCGGCGCGGCGATCCTGCAACTGGTCGCCACGAGTAGCGGCAAGGATGCGCGCGCCAATGTGATGGTGGGTGTCGAGCCGGCCGATGCCGCGGCGATTCGCCCGGGCGACGTCGTGACCTTGCACGGCCTGTCGAGCGCGTTGTCGAAAGCGGCGCCGACGGGGCAGGTCGTCGTGGTCGGCGGCTCAGTCGATCCGCAAAGCCAGTTGGTCAATGTTGGCGCGAACGTACCGCTCGGTCAGACGGCGTTTATTCCCGGCACACGCGTGAGCGCCGATATCGCCACGCGGACCGGTTCGTATTGGGTCGTGCCGCGCTCGTCCGTGCTGAGCGATGCAGACGGCCAATTCGTGTTCCAGATATCCACGGACCACAAGGCGCATCGGCTTGCCGTGGTCACCAGGGTCGAAGACGGCGAACGCTATGGCGTCGACGGTGCGCTCAATGCGTTGCGACCGCTCGTCGTCAGCGGCAACTATGAACTGAAGGACGGCATGGCCGTGCAGGCCGCCGGAGGCACTGCCCCATGAATTTCGGCCAATGGATGCAGATGCACCGGCGCTCGCTGTTGTTCGTGATCGCGATGCTCGCGATTGCCGGCGCATTGACGGCGTTCCGTCTGCCAATCTCGCTGTTTCCGAACGTCGCGTTTCCGCGCGCCGTGGTCTCGCTCGACGCGGGCGACCGGCCCGCCGAGCAGATGGCGACGCTGGTCACGCTGCCCGTCGAAGAGGCGCTGCGCCGGGTGCCGAACGTGCGCGATGTCGAATCGCAGACAAGCCGCGGCTCCGCGCAGATCTCGCTGAACTTCGACTGGGGCACCGACATGTCGCAGGCAACGTTGCAGGCGCAATCGGCGATCACCGAAATTCTCGGCAGCTTGCCGCCGGGCACCACGATGCAAGTGCGGCGCATGGACCCAACGGTGTTTCCGGTGCTGGCCTATAGCCTCACGTCGAAGCAGCAGTCGCTCTCTGCGCTGCACGATCTGGCGCAATTTCAGATGCGGCCGCTGTTGTCGTCGATCGAGGGTGTGGCGCGGGTCGACGTCGCCGGTGGTGCACAAGACGAATTCGAAGTCGCCATCGATCCCGCCCGTCTCGCCGCGTACAAGCTGTCGCTCGCGGATGTGTCGAAAGCCATCGGTGCTAGCAACGTGCTGATGGCGACCGGTCGGATCGAAGACCACTACAAGCTTTATCTAGTCGTGGCCGACACGACGATCACGCGCCTCGACGAACTGCGCAACGTGGTCGTCTCGACGAGCGGCGCGAACCAGATTCGCCTCGGCGATATCGCCGATGTCCGGCCGGGCGTCGTGCCGCAATGGATACGCGTCACCGCCGACGGTGAAGATGCCGTGCTGATCAACATCTATCAGCAACCGGGCGCCAACAGTGTGGCGATGGCCAAGGCGATTCGCGCGAGGCTGGCCGGCTTTCAGCAGCAGATGCCAGCCGGTGTGCATCTGGCCAACTGGTACGATCAGAGCGAACTGGTGATTGCGTCGGCCACCAGCGTGCGCGATGCGATCATGATCGGGGTCGTACTGGCCGCTCTCACATTATTCGTATTCCTTCGCAACTGGAAAATCACCACAATCGCCGTCGCGCTCGTGCCGGTCGTGATGGCGTCGACCGTCCTGCTGCTCGACGTGTTCGGCATGGGCTTCAACATCATGACGCTGGGCGGCATGGCCGCTGCGGTGGGACTCGTGATCGACGACGCGATCGTGATGATCGAGCATATCGTGCGGCGCATGCGCGAGGCCGGCGCCCAGGCATTCCATGGACGTGTCATGTCGGCGGCGCTTGAATTCACCCGGCCGCTCGCGGGGTCGTCGGCGGCGACGCTGATCATCTTCTTTCCGCTCGCTTTTCTGTCCGGCGTAACGGGGGCGTTTTTCAAGGCGCTCTCCGTCACGATGGCGAGCGCGCTGTTTATTTCGTTCCTCGTCACGTGGCTGGCGGTGCCGATCCTGTGCGACCGCTGGCTCAAGGCAAGCGATGCGGAGGAACACAGCGAGACACGCTTTGCGACGTGGATGAACCATCGCTATACGTGGCTGATCGAACGCGTCAGCGCGCGTCCGGTTCTCGTGCTGATCGGTGTGATTCCGTTGATCGTGATAGCTGCGCTGGCGTTTACGCGCGTGGGCAGCGGCTTCATGCCGACCATGGATGAAGGAGGCTTCGTCCTCGATTACCACACCGAGCCCGGCACCTCGATCACAGAAACCGACCGGCTGATGCGCCAGGTCGAGACGATCATCCAGGCTAACCCGAACGTCGCGACGTATTCACGGCGCACGGGCGCGGGACTCGGCGGCGACCTGAACGAACCAAACCGGGGCGACTTCTTCGTGCGCCTCAAGTCGGGTAACCGCGAGCCGATCGAAACGGTGATGGAAGAGATCCGTGCAAAGATCGAAACCCAGGTGCCCGGCGTCAGCATCGAACTGGCGCAATTGATGGAGGACCTGATCGGCGACCTGACCGCGGTGCCGCAGCCCGTGCAGATCAAGATCTACTCCGACGACCAGAACACGCTGGACGACACTGCGCAGAAAGTTGCGCTGCGCATCGGCAAGATTGCCGGCATCGTCGACGTCGACAACGGGATCAACCCGGCCGGCGATGCGCTCGAACTGCACATCCGGCCCGACGCAGCCGCAGCGGAAGGCATGGACCCGCAAGCGATCGCGCAGTCCGTGTCGGACATGCTGCAAGGCACCGTCGCCACTAATTTCCAGAGCGGGCCGAAGACCATCGGCGTGCGCGTGAGTGTGGCGGGTGCGCTGAAACTGACCGACACGCAACTCGGCCAATTGCAGATTCGCGCCCCGGACGGCCATCTGTTCGCGCTGAAGCGCGTTGCCGATCTTGTGGCGGTTACCGGCCAGCCGGAGATCAGCCGCGACAACCTGAAGCGTATGGTCGCGGTAACCGCGCGTATCGACGGCCGCGATCTCGGCTCGACGATCGCCGACGTACAGCAGGCGCTGGGCGAAAAGAACCTGTTGCCGGCCGGTGTCTACTACGAACTGGGCGGCCTCTATCAGCAACAGCAGATTGCGTTCAAGGGCCTCTTGACCGTATTCGGCGCCGCGATAGCGCTCGTATTCGGTTTGCTGCTGTTTCTTTATGAGCGCTTTCGCGTCGCGGTCGCAGTGATGGTCATGCCGCTGCTCGCGGCGGGGGCGGTGTTTGTCGGTCTGTGGATCACCGGGGTCGAACTCAACATTTCGGCGATGATGGGCATGACGATGATCGTCGGCATCGTAACCGAGGTGGCGATCTTCTATGTATCGGAACTCCACGGGCTCGCGCGCGATGAAGGCATGCCATTCGAGCAGGCGTTGATAGAAGCGGGGCGCAACCGTCTGCGGCCTATTGCGATGACGACGATCGCGGCCATCCTGGCGCTGCTGCCGCTGGCCTTCGCACTCGGTCAAGGCTCAGCGATGCAGCAGCCGTTGGCGATCGCGATCATTTCCGGCTTGATCGTGCAACTGCCGTTGACGTTGCTGCTGCTTCCGGTGCTGCTGAAGTTGATGATGAAGAAGGTACACTGAGTTTCAAAGGCCGAAAAAAAGGGGCGCCCGAAAACCGGCGCCCCTTGATTGCTTCAACTGAATATCGAAGTTGTTTTCAGACTGGGTGGTTCCGCTTAGTGATGCGAAAAGAGTCTGGGCTGCCCTTCCGGAGAGAGGACTTCGCGCGATTGAGTCGATCCCGCCATCGGCGCGCCGTACGATGTCGTGTCGACCGTTGTTGCGGCTTGCGCCGATTTTTGCGGGTCTGGATAGTGGCTCCGGGATTGATGCAGCGTGCCGTTCTTCTCAGCCGCAACAATCTGAGCCTGAACGTCCGCACGTGACACCGGATCGTTCGCGGTCTGGGCAAAACTTGCAACCGGTGCGGCCAGAGCAGATGCGAGAATGAGACTGCAAATGGTGATCTTCATGCTAAGTTATCCTCTCTATATGCGTCGACCGGAAAATCCGGAAGACCAATGAAGCATCATCTGCGGGTAAGCTCGGCGTTTTTGCACAGCCGACACCGCGCGTTCGATGCACATCGTCAGATTACTCAATCAACCTTAGCTCAGGCTTAGCGTAGCGAATAGCATTCGACCCAAGGCACACCTAAAGAGATTATGCTGCGCGGTACAACAGTTTTCGATGCAACCAAACGAAGCATCGGATACCTGGGAGTCTGTAGGAAAACGCAGATCGGAGCACGTACACCAAATGCACTCACGGCACCTTAAGAGAAGCTGAGGCAGGCCATCATTTGAAAAAAATATAGTTCTCAAGAACCGGACTGTGCTTGCCGATAGTTAAGTTGCCGTAAGACGGCGTAACTTCTGGAGAGAACTATGTCAATTCAGGCTGTAAGTCAGAACTCGACGCAGTCAACTGCGCCGAACACCAACGCTCAAGCTACACAATCGACAACCAGCGCCACATCTTCCAAGGCGGCGTCTTCCTCGACTTCGCCCCCGGCATCGTCCACAGTGACCATTAGCAGCGCTGGGCGGGCAGCGCTGGCTGAAGCGACCGAGTCGTCAGTTCAAACGGCACAGGAAGCCGCTCATGGCGATCATCAGGCGCAACGGCTTCTGACAAAGGAGCAGGCATCGAAAGCCGGGTAACCGGGCGCCCCGCCGACGCAATACAAGCGTGTAGCAGCGCAACTGATCCACCTGCGGGGAACATCGGACCGGTCTCGTGTTTCCCGCAGCGACCTGCATCTTCTGACAGGCAAGTCCCGCCCTGGTGGTCTGCGACTGAGACTGGTTGAGGTTCCGATGTTCGGGCGTCGAAGCCACAATAGAAAAAGGCCTTATGGACATGCATCCATAAGGCCTCGATTTCTTTGGTCGGGGCGAGAGGATTTGAACCTCCGACCACCTGCACCCCATGCAGGTACGCTACCAGGCTGCGCTACGCCCCGAACAGCTAAAAATTATAACAGACACTTCAATCGATTAGAACCGCCAGTCCTCAACAAACCTGCGAAAGTACGCTATTCAGTGGCTCAGCAAATCGATCACGTGCAGCAGTTCCTTGCGCAACTGATCGACATCGACCGTAGCGGTGGTCGTGACGGACGGTGGCTCGAGCGCTTCGCCCTGCTGCTCTTCGAGATCCGCAGGCCCACCCTGCACCGCACCATGCGAGTCGAGCCGGTTGCGTGCACCGTTGATCGTGAAGCCCTGCTCATAGAGCAATTCGCGAATCCGCCGGATCAACAGCACCTCGTGATGCTGGTAATAACGGCGATTGCCGCGCCGCTTCACCGGCCTCAACTGCGTGAACTCCTGCTCCCAGTACCGCAATACATGCGGCTTCACACCGCACAGTTCGCTCACTTCACCGATGGTGAAGTAGCGCTTCGCCGGAATCGGAGGCAAGACGACTTTTTCGATCGTCGCTGTCATCGTCAGTTAGCCGTCGTGGTGGGTTGCGCAGGAACGCGCCAGTCGGTCAGCGCGTGAAGCTCGCCTCAGCGCCGCTTTCAACCAGCGCCTTCAGCTTTTGACTTGCATGGAACGTCACAACGCGGCGAGCGGCAATCGGAATTGCCTCGCCGGTCTTCGGATTCCGACCGGGACGCTGAGGCTTGTCGCGCAACTGAAAGTTGCCGAAGCCCGACAGCTTCACGCTGTCCCCGCTCTCCAGCGCATCGCGAATCACTTCGAAGAACGCCTCGACCATGTCCTTCGCTTCCCGCTTGTTGAGTCCGACATTGTCGAACAGCAACTCGGCAAGCTCAGCCTTGGTCAGCGTGGGCGTTTCCGCCGAAGTGTTAGCGGATGATGTCGGAATATCGCGAATCATGGCGCTACGTTGCGCCGTAAGAAGGGCTTCGAAATCACTCGAGTTCATTTCATTCATATCTATCAAATGGCGCGCCACCCAGAAACCGGAGAATGCGAAAACTGTCGCATAAAAAGTATCTACGGGTTATCCGCGCAACCGTGCGCCATACACTCGAGCCAGGCGATCCACCAGGGTTTGAATGGCCAGATCGACCGTCTCGTCCTGAAGGGTTCCGCCAGTATCTTGCAAGGTCACACGGAACGCAAGGCTTTTCTCGTGAGCTGCCAACCCACCGGAAGTATTTGATTTTGGACGAAATTCGTCGAAAAGCGCAACCCTGCGGACGCTCTTGCAAGCGTCCTCGGAAAGCGCCTTTTGCAGCTCGTCCAGCAGTGCCTGAACCTCGACTTTTTGATCGACGACCACCGCGATATCGCGACGCACCGGCGGAAACTTCGATACTTCCGACGGAACCGGCAATGCTCGCTGAATTAATGCTTCCGCTTCGATTTCAAACAGAATCGGCGCATGCGGCAAATCATATTTTTGCATCCAGCGCGGATGCAATTCGCCAATCCAGCCCACCGCGCGGCCATTCAATTCAATGCGCGCACTGCGTCCCGGATGCAGCGCCGGGTGCTCGGCCTTCACGAAGCGCGCCACTGCCGGCGCGAGCAAGGCTTCCAGATCGCCCTTGACGTCGAAGTAATCCACGACGCGCGTCGCTGCGCCCCATTGTTCTTCCTGCGCCGGACCGTAGGCGAGCGCGCCGAACATCTTCGGCTGCGTGAAGCCCTCGACCTGCAGTTCCCCGGCCTTGATCGCGGGATCCTGCAGGAACACACGGCCCACCTCGAACACGCGCACGCGGTCCGCCGCACGGCGACTCAGATTCGTACGCAGTACTTCGATCAGGCTGCCGAACAGCGTCGTGCGCATCACCGAAAGCTGGCTCGCGATCGGATTCAGCAGGCGTACCGGCTTGTCGTTGCCGGCAAAATCCTGCTCCCACTGCGCGTCGACGAAGCTGAAATTCACCGTCTCGGCATAGTCGCGCGCAGCGAGCGCATGACGGATGTCGTGGATGGTGCGCTGCGTTTCATTGGTCGCGCGCATTTCGCTCTTCGCGACCGGCGGGCGCGCCGGAATCTTTTCGAAGCCATAGATACGCGCGACTTCTTCGATCAGGTCTTCTTCGATCTCGATGTCGAAGCGGTACGACGGCGGTGTCACGCAGAACACCTCGTCGCCTTCGCGTTCGAACGTGAGACCAAGGCGCGTGAAAATCTGCGCGATCTCGTCAGCGCCGATCGCAATGCCAATGATGCGGTTGGCACGCGCCACGCGCATCCTGACCGGCGCGCGCTGCGGCACATTGACGATCTGGTCGTCCACCGGACCGGCTGCGCCGCCGCAGATATCGAGGATCAGTTGCGTGATGCGTTCGATATGCTCGACGGTGGTCGCATAGTCGACGCCGCGCTCGAAGCGATGGCCTGCATCGGTCGAGAAGTTGTATTTGCGCGAACGGCCGCGAATGCTATCCGGCCACCAGAACGCGGCTTCCAGATAGATGTTGGTCGTATCGAGCGTCACGGCCGTGCTGTCGCCGCCCATGATGCCGGCGAGACTTTCGATGTGCTGCTCGTCCGCGATCACGCCAACCGTTTCGTCGAGTTCGACGGTGTTGCCGTTCAGCAGCTTGAGCGTCTCGCCCTTGCGGCCCCAGCGCACATCCATGCTGCCGTGGATCTTGTCCAGATCGAACACGTGCGACGGACGGCCCAGTTCGAGCATCACGTAGTTGGAGATGTCGACCAGCGCGGAAATGCTGCGCTGGCCCGAGCGTTCCAGACGCTCGACCATCCACTGCGGCGACTTCGCGCGCGCATTGACGCCGCGAATCACACGACCCGAAAAACGGCCGCACAGGTCCGGCGCCGAGATCTTGACCGGCAACGTTTCGTTCAGCTTGACAGTGGCCGGCTTGATCTCGAGCGCACGCAGCGGCGCGCCGGTGATGGCCGAGGTCTCGCGCGCCACGCCGAACACCGAGAGGCAGTCCGCCTTGTTCGGCGTCAGCTTGATTTCGAAGATGGTGTCGTCGAGGTTGAGCGTCTCGCGGATGTCCTGGCCAATCGGCGTATCTTCCGGCAGGATCATCAAGCCGCTATGATCTTCCGAGAGCTTCAGTTCGCGGGCCGAGCACAGCATGCCCTGGCTTTCCACGCCGCGCAGCTTCGAGAGCCTGATCGCAAACGGCGCACCGCCTTCCTCGGCGGGCGGCAGTTCCGCACCAACCAGCGCGACCGGCACCTTGATGCCCGGCGCGACGTTCGGCGCGCCGCAGACGATGTTGAGCGTCGCGCCCGTGCCGGCGTCGACCTGACACACGTTGAGCTTGTCCGCGTCCGGGTGCTTGACGACCTCGAGAACCCGGCCGACCACGATCTTCTTGGTCGCCGGCGCGGCAGGCCGCAGCCCTTCGACTTCGAGGCCGGCCATCGTCAGCGCGTGCGACAGCTCGTCCGTCGTCATCTGCGGGTCGACAAAGCTTCTTAGCCAGGATTCCGGGAATTGCATGGTTCTGTGTACGTTCTGATCAGGTTAGTCCACGTCCGGCCGGGCCCTTCTCCAGTCACCCTTTGGGTAACCAGCCGCCCTGCCGGTGGCACTGCTTGCGGCGCGCACTGCCTGCGTCTCTACATCTGACAGCGTGCGCGGCCACCCTTGTTGCTCGTTGTTGCGCGCTATTGCGACCTCTTGCGCGCTGCGTATCGAGCTCGCCGTTGCCTCATCCAGCTTGCGGCTTCAGGCGAATTGCCGCAGGAAACGCAGGTCGTTTTCAAAGAAAAGACGCAGATCCTGCACGCCGTAGCGCAGCATCGCCAACCGCTCGAGACCGCTGCCGAAAGCAAAACCGATGTAGCGTTCCGGATCGAGGCCCATGTTGCGGATCACCGTGGGGTGAACCTGGCCGGACCCCGAGATTTCGAGCCACTTGCCGGCGTTCTTGCCCGTTTCGAACAGCATGTCGATCTCGGCCGACGGTTCGGTGAACGGAAAGTACGACGGACGGAAGCGCACGAGGATGTCGTCGCGCTCGAAGAATTTTTTGAGGAAGTCGGTGTAGACGCCCTTCAGGTCGGCGAAGCTGATGTTCTCGTCGATCCAGAGGCCTTCGACCTGATTGAACATCGGCGAGTGCGTCGCGTCGCTATCCACACGGTACGTGCGGCCGGGCACGATCACCTTGATCGGCGGCGTGTTGGTGCGCGCATAGCGCACCTGCATCGGGCTCGTGTGCGTGCGCAGCAGCAACTGGCGGCCGTCGGCGTCCTTGCCGTCTACATAGAAGGTGTCTTGCATCGAACGGGCCGGATGGTTTTCCGGGCTGTTCAACGCGGTGAAGTTGTACCAGTCGGTTTCGATTTCGGGGCCGTCGGCCACGTCGAATCCGATCGTACGGAAAATCTGCTCGACGCGTTCCCACGTGCGCATGACCGGGTGCAGGCTGCCTGCTCCGAGGCCTCGGCCGGGCAACGTGACGTCAATGGCTTCAGCGGCGAGGCGCTGGTTCAGGAGGGCATCGGCAAGCGCCTGACGGCGGACCGTCAAGGCGGCTTCCACCTGCTGCTTGGCGACGTTGATCCGCGCGCCTTCAGTCTTGCGCGTCTCGGGATCGAGTTTGCCAAGGCCCTTCAACAGCTCGGTCAGCGCACCCGATTTACCGAGAAAGCGGGCTTTCTCGTTCTCGAGGGTAGTGACGTCGTTGGCTTCCCCGAAGGCTTTTTGCGCGTCAGCGACAATCTGGTCCAGATCCATTGATCCCATCATTTCAACGTCAGTGTTCAATCGATGCAAAACTGGCTCGACCAACAAAAAAGGGGCTCGGTGAGGAGCCCCGTTTTTGTTGCAGCGTCACCGAGACTACCGGATCTTCGCTGCAACGAACCACGCAGTTTAATTGCCCAAAGCGCAATCAGGCTGCAACGGCGGCTTTCACCTGCTGAACGATCGCAGCAAAAGCAGCCTTGTCGAACACAGCCATGTCGGCCAGCACCTTGCGGTCGAGTTCGATCGAAGCCTTCTTCAGGCCGTTGATGAACACGCTGTACGTCATGTCGTGCTGACGCACCGCCGCGTTGATACGCGTGATCCACAATGCGCGGAACACACGCTTCTTGTTGCGGCGATCGCGGTAGGCGTATTGGCCTGCGCGCATGACCGCCTGCTTGGCGATGCGATAGACGTTATTGCGACGGCCGCGGTAACCCTTGGCCAGCTTGATGATCTTCTTGTGACGGGCCCGTGCGGTAACCCCACGTTTGACTCTAGGCATAATTTGCTCCTGTGAGTTTTAGTTAAGGGTTAGGCGAACGGCAGCATTGCGCGCACGGAGTTCATATCGGAATCATGAACTGCCGTGGAACCGCGCAAATGACGTTTGTTCTTGGTGGTCTTCTTGGTAAGAATGTGGCGCTTGAAGGCCTGACCGCGCTTGACGGTACCGCCCGGACGCACCACGAAGCGCTTTGCAGCACTCTTCTTGGTCTTCATCTTCGGCATGACAACTCCATTATTAGATGGATATGGGTGTGCGGTCGGCCTGATGGCCATGACCCGCCCTTCGAAACCCACTCCACTTGGTATGCAGCCGGCCGATCCTGCTGGCCGCCGCCTTTCAGAAACGGCGCTCATTTATATAGACGCCGCTCCGAAACCTGCTTGTCTTCGCCACGACTGCCCATGCAGGCGGCAAAGCACGACTCAATCTTTTCACCACTACGGCGCGCGCCTCGCGGCGCGCCGCCCGACAACCCACTTGGGTTGATTACTTCTTTTTCTTCGGAGCGAGCACCATGATCATCTGGCGCCCTTCCATTTTCGGCATTTGCTCGACCTGACCGACTTCGTCCAGGTCAGTACGCAGACGCTCCAGCATGCGCATACCGATTTCCTGGTGGGCCATTTCGCGGCCGCGGAAACGCAACGTGATTTTCGTCTTGTCGCCGTCGTCAAGGAAGCGGATGAGGTTGCGCAGTTTGACGTTGTAATCGCCATCATCGGTACCCGGCCGGAATTTTACTTCCTTGACCTGGACGATCTTCTGCTTGAGCTTGGCCTCGTGCTGCTTCTTCGCTTCCGAGTACTTGAACTTGCCGTAGTCCATCAAGCGGCAAACCGGCGGCACCGCCTGCGGAGCGATTTCGACCAGATCCACATCTTGCTGTTCCGACATGCGGAACGCATCAGCGAGTTTCACGATGCCGAGCGGTTCGTTCTCGACTCCGACCAGGCGCACCTCGGGTGCAGTGATTTCACCGTTGATGCGGTGCGCAGACTTATCAGTAGCGATGTTACGTTTCCTCTAAAAATTAAAAAAACGAGCCGGGCTGCCAGGTGGTTTACCTGAACGACTGCACGTCCTGATGCAGACGCTCAATGAAGGCGCTGACGGGCATCACACCCAGATCAACACCGCCACGGGCACGCACGGCTACCGTTTGGGCATCACGCTCTTTGTCGCCGACCACAAGGAGGTACGGCACCTTTTCTAGCGTGTGCTCGCGTATTTTATAGCTAATCTTCTCGTTGCGCAAATCGGCCTCGACTCTAACCCCTTGTTTTTGCAACGATTGGGCCAGAGACTGGGCGTATTCCGCCTGACTTTCCGCAATATTCATCACAACCACCTGCATCGGCGCCAGCCATGAAGGCATTGCACCAGCATGGTGCTCGATCAGGATGCCAAGGAAGCGTTCCATTGATCCGACGATTGCCCGATGCAGCATGATCGGGCGGCGGCGGCTGTTGTCTTCCGCGACATATTCGGCGCCCAGGCGCTCCGGCAACACCATATCGAGTTGCAGCGTGCCGCATTGCCACGAGCGGCCGAGCGCATCCTTGATGTGGTACTCGACCTTCGGACCGTAGAAGGCGCCTTCACCCGGCAGCTCTTCCCACGTCACGCCGCAGGCCGTCAGCGCATCGCGCAAGCCCTGTTCGGCGCGATCCCAGGTTGCGTCGGTACCGGCACGCGCGTCCGGACGCAACGATAGCTTGATCTCCACGTTATCGAAGCCGAAATCCTTGTACACACTCATTGCCAGTGTGTTGAAGGCGATCGATTCGCTGATGAACTGGTCTTCGGTACAGAAAATGTGCGCGTCGTCCTGCACGAAGCCGCGCACGCGCATCAGGCCGTGCAGCGCACCCGACGATTCGTTGCGGTGGCACGAGCCGAACTCCGCATAACGCAGCGGCAGGTCGCGGTACGAACGCAAACCGTGGTTGAACACCTGGACGTGACCGGGGCAGTTCATCGGCTTGATCGCGTAGTCGCGCTTTTCCGATTCCGTCGTGAACATGTTTTCACGATAGTTCTGCCAGTGGCCCGACGCTTCCCAGAGCGAACGGTCCATGATCATCGGCGTCTTGATTTCGAGGTAGCCGGCGCCGTTCACGCGGCGGCGCATGTACTGCTCAACCTGCTGCCACAGCGTCCAGCCGCGCGGATGCCAGAACACCATGCCCGGCGACTCGTCCTGCATATGGAACAGGTCGAGCTGCTTGCCGAGCTTGCGGTGATCGCGCTTCTCCGCTTCTTCGAGCATGTGCAGGTAGGCTTCCTGGTCTTCCTTCTTGGTCCAGGCCGTACCGTAAATACGCTGCAATTGCTCGTTCTTCGAATCGCCACGCCAGTAGGCGCCCGCGACCTTCATCAGCTTGAAGACCTTCAGCTTGCCGGTGGACGGAACGTGCGGGCCGCGGCACAGATCGGTGAAACCGCCGTGCGAGTAGAGCTTGATCTCACCGGTCGAAGGAATCGATTCGATGATCTCGGCCTTGTACTTTTCGCCGATGCTCTTGAAGTAGTCCACTGCTTCGCCGCGCGACACCACGCGGCGCGAGACCGGCTCGTCCTTCTTCGCGAGATCCTGCATGCGCTTTTCGATCTTCTCGAGATCTTCCGGCGTGAAGGGACGGCTGTAGGCGAAGTCGTAGTAGAAGCCGTTGTCGATCACCGGGCCGATCGTCACCTGCGCTTCCGGGTACAGGTCTTTCACCGCGTACGCGAGCAAGTGCGCCGTGGAGTGGCGAATGATGTCGAGGCCGTCAGCGTCTTTTTCCGTGACGATCGCAAGCGACACGTCGCGATCGATCAGCGCGGACGTATCGACCAGTTCGCCGTCGATCTTGCCGCCGAGCGCAGCTTTCGCGAGGCCGGGGCCGATGGAGGCCGCCACTTCGGCGACGCTCACCGGATGCTCGTATTGACGAACCGAACCGTCAGGCAGACGTATCGAAACCATTGCGTTCTCCGTGGTGCCGACCGGCGGCGGCACATACAACGAGGTGAAAAAACTAAAAGAGCCAAAAAAAATGCGGCCCCGCTTTCGAGGGGCCGCATTCACATTTCCTGCAAACTACATTGGCGAAAGTGGTCCTCGACTAGCGTCGCTCCGAAGTGGTTTCGGTCAACGTTCGCGGTGCCATAACCGTATTCGCCTTTTTGCGCCAAGGCGCTTACTGCAGCTTGCGAAACCCCGGCGAACCGGAATTTCTCTTTTCGTTGGTAGGCTCGATTGGACTCGAACCAACGACCCCCACCATGTCAAGGTGGTGCTCTAACCAGCTGAGCTACGAGCCTGAAGAAACGAGATTATATGGAGCGCCACATCGCTTGGCAAGTACTTTTGTACACCGACGCTGAAAATTCCCGCTGCCCTTCTATCAACACCAGAGCAGCGGCAAGCGCCGCATCCGGCCTCAGCTTTTGCGCCCCGCCCGCACGACACCCGTGACTTCGCCCAGCAGCGCGCAAGCGCGCTGAATCTGCGCGGCGCTCGACACCTCGACCGTGAACTGCATGAACGCGGCGTTACGGCGCGTCTGCGTCTTCACGCCGATGACGTTCATCTTCTCGCGCGCGAATACTTCGGAGATATCGCGCAGCAAGCCCTGGCGATCGGTGGCGTCGATCGTCAGATCGACCGGGTACACCGACTGCCCGCGTCCGCTCATCACATCTGCGGACCATGCGGTTTCCAGCACACGTTCGGGCGCGCGCTCGGCCATGCGCAAAAACGTCGGGCAATCGCTGCGGTGAATCGACATGCCCTTGCCGCGCGTGACGAAGCCGCTGATGCCGTCGGGCGGCGCCGGACGGCAGCAACGCGCGAGTTGCGTGAGCAGCGCGTCGACGCCCACCACCAGCACACCCGTCGACGCACCATGCGCGACGCTCGAGCCGCTGCTGCGCTTCTCGAACTGCTCCGGCGCTTCGATCACCGGCTCCGGCGGCGGCGCGTCCTGCAGCGCCTGCTCGACCTGCCGCAAGCTGAACTCTTCCTTGCCGACCACCGAGAACAGATCGTCGGTGGTCTTGAAGCCGAGCTTCGCCGCGAGCTGATCGAGATTGACCGAGGTCTTGCCTTCGCGCTGCAGCGTCTTTTCGACCATCGCCCGGCCGGTGGCGATGTTCTCCTGGTACTCGACCGCGTTGAACCATGCGCGCACCTTCTGCCGCGCACGCGGGCTATGCAGATAGCCGAGCTGCGGGTTGAGCCAGTCGCGCGACGGGCCACCCTCTTTCACCGCGACGATCTCCACGGTCTGGCCGTTCTGCAATTGCGTGTTGAGCGGCACCATCGCGCCATCCACGCGTGCGCCGCGGCAACGGTGCCCCAACTCGCTGTGCAGGTGATACGCGAAGTCGACGGGCGTCGCGCCCTGCGGCAGCGGAATCACGCGCGCCTGCGGGGTGAGCACATAGATGTGGTCGTCGTCGAAGGTGGCCTGACGCAGTTGCTCCCACGGCTGCGCCGCGCGCTTTTCGCCGTGCTCGCCCTCGGACACGTCGTCCTTCCACGCCAGCAACTGGCGCAGCCACGCAATCTTCTCGTCGTATTTCTCGCTCGCGGTGACCTGGCCGCCATAGCCGCGCGTGCCGGCTTCCTTGTAGCGCCAGTGCGCCGCCACACCGTATTCGGCGAACTGATGCATCTCGTGGGTGCGGATCTGCACTTCGAAGGCCCGGCCGTCGTCGCCGATCACGACCGTATGCAACGACTTGTAGCCGTTCGGCTTGGGCCGCGAGATATAGTCGTCGAATTCCTTCGGCACCGGTTGCCACAGGTTGTGCACGATGCCGAGCACTGTGTAGCAATCCTTGATATCCGGCACGATGACGCGAAACGCGCGCACGTCGTACAGCTCGGAGAAATCGAGCTCTTTGCCGTGCATCTTGCGCCAGATGCTATAGATGTGTTTCGGCCGTCCGCTGACTTCCGCGCGAATGCCGGCGGCGGTGAGCTCCTGCTGCAGCCGCGCAATCGCTTCGGCCACATAGGTCTCGCGCTCCACACGCTTCTCGTCGAGCAACCTGGCGATGCGCTTGTAGGTGGCAGGCTCTTCGAAGCGCAGCGCGAGGTCTTCGAGCTCCCACTTCAATTGCCAGATGCCGAGACGGTTCGCGAGCGGCGCATAGATATCGAGCGTCTCGCGCGCCACATCGGGCGAAGGCGTCAACTTGGCCGCCGCGTAGTAACGCATGGATTGCAGCCGCGACGCGAGCCGGATCAGCACGACACGAATGTCCTGCGCGAACGCGAGCAGCATCTTGCGCAGCGCCTCGACCTGCGCTCGACGCGCGGCCTGGGCATCGCGTCCGGCTTCGGGAATCGCGTTCTGCGCCGCCCGCAAACTGACGGTGCCCAGGCGCAGCAGCTTGCGCACATCGCCCACGAGCTGCGCGACCTCTTCGCCGAAGTTATCGGCGATCACCTGCTCCGGGTCCTGCAGATGCGGCGTCAGCGCAAACAAGGCCGCCGCCAGCACCGCCGGCGGATCGACGTTGAGCGTGCGCATGATCGCCGCAGTCCCGGCTGCGTGATCCGCCAGCAATTCACCCGACGACAGCCGCACTTCTCCCGCGTGCTCCCGCACGAACGCCATCGCATCTTCGAAAGAAGGCACGGGGATAGGTACGGTCGTAACGGTATCGGGATTCATGGTGCGACGGCTCGCCGGGCGCGGCGGATCAACAGGGATTCAACAACACTTGCAGATGCGGACTCAGCTGCGCTGCGCAGCGACAACGACCACTTCAACGAGGCACTTCGGGTTGGCGAGCTTTGCTTCGACGGTGGCACGCGGCGGCGTGGCGCCCTGCGCAACCCACTCGTCCCACACCGCGTTCATGCCGGCGAAGTGAACCATGTCGGAGATATAAATCTGCACCGACAGCAGGTGCGACTTGTCGCTGTTCACTTCAGCCAGCAGACGGTCGATGTGGCCGAGCACTTCGCGCGTCTGGCCCGTGATGTCCTGATCTGCGTCCTCGGCGATCTGGCCGGCAAGGTACACGGTGCCGTTATGCACGGCGGTTTCCGAGAGCCGCTTGCCGACGTGGTGACGAATGACTGCCATAGAGATTCCTGATGTTGGTTAAAGTTGAGCGGTGATGCCTTGCGCATCGCCCCTTCAAGGAACGCGCCGCGCAGCCTCATATTATGACGCGTCGGCAGCAGGCCCGATAAAGAAGCTGCGCGCAATCGCGATCTGCTCTGCACTGAGAAACGCCGGCGCGTGGCCCACACCGGGGATTTCGACGCTGGACACCGAGTTGCCTTCGGCGACCATCTTTTCGACCGTTTCATGCGACAGCAGGTCGGACTCCGCTCCCCGCACCACCAGTACCGGCCCCTGGATTGCCTTCAGCGCCCCCCACAGGGCAAGCTCGCCGGCCGCGGCCATTTCGTCCGTGGTGGCCGCGAACGGCTGGGCAATCCGCGGGTCGTAGCGGAAATACCATGCGCCATCCCGCTCTTGCAGCAGCGGCGTGTTGATCTCGCGCCATTCTTCCGGCGTCAGCGGACCGAACGATTGCGCCAGCAGCGCCGCGTAATCGATGCCCTGCTGCAGGGTGTCGAACTGCACCGGCTTGCCGAGGTACTCGCCGATGCGAGCGACCGCCACCGGCTCGAGACGCGGACCGACATCGTTGAGCAGCAGCTTGCGGACCGGCGAGTCCGGCTGGCCCGCGAGACCCAGCCCGATCAGGCCGCCCATCGAGGTGCCGAACCAGTCCACCTGCTCCACGTCGAGCCGCGCGATCAGCGTGACCATATCCGCGACGTATTGCGGCACGGTGTAGTAGTTGGGGATGTTTAGCCAGGATGAAAGCCCCCGGCCCACCACATCCGGGCAGATCACGCGGTAGGTGTCGGCAAAGGCCGCCGCCAGCCGGTCGAAGTCGCGCCCCGAACGCGTCAGGCCGTGCACGCAGACCAGTACCCGCGGATTCGCCGGGTCGCCCCATTCGGTGTAGGCCATCCGATGCAAGCCGCCGGGGCTCGCGCACTGCACGAAACGTTGGCGGGGCGCAGCCTGCCCGGGAGCGGTATGCGAAGCGGGAGACGTGGCGGTCATCAAAATTTCCTTGTGAAGGCGCGGACTTCGGTCCGGTTACCCGGGCGGCCAAAGTGGCGGCACAAACAGCGGCGCGAGCGGCAACAAGCACAGCGAACATCCGTCAGGCACAACGAGCCGGGAGAGGCGCGCATCAATGGACAGGCATCGTGAAGACAATTGTAAACGGCTTTGCAGTGCGCCAAGGATCGGCCAAACAGCATAGGCGAAAGCAAACGTACCCGCGTGGTCCGCACATCCGCCGCCTCAAAACAAAGCGGGCGAGGACTCAACCAGTCTCGCCCGCTTCGCATCGGTCCTGCTCATCGGCAGGCGCCGTGCATGACACAGCAGCCGCCCGCCAAACCCGCTGGAGGATCGACCCAATCAGCTCACAGCGCTCACATCGAGCGGTGCGCCGGTCTTGGCCTTGATCTCCTCCACCGTCACGCCCGGCGCCAGCTCCGCCACTTTCAGACCATCCGCCGTCACTTCGATCACGCCCAGGTCAGTAATGATCTGGTCGACCACGCCCACGCCCGTCAGCGGCAGCGTGCATTCTTCGAGAATCTTGTGCTGGTCGCCCTTCGCGACGTGCTCCATCAGCACGACGACGCGCTTGACGCCCGCCACCAGATCCATCGCGCCGCCCATGCCCTTGATCATCTTGCCGGGGATCATCCAGTTGGCCAGATCGCCGTTCCTGCTGATCTGCATCGCGCCCAGGATGGCGAGGTTGATGTGGCCGCCGCGAATCATCGCGAACGAGTCCGCCGACGAGAAGATCGACGAGCCCGGCAGCGTCGTCACCGTCTGCTTGCCCGCGTTGATCAGGTCCGCGTCCACTTCCTCTTCGGTCGGCGACGGGCCGATGCCGAGCAGGCCGTTTTCCGATTGCAGCCACACTTCGACGCCCGCCGGCACGTGGTTCGCCACCAGCGTCGGCAAGCCGATGCCGAGGTTCACGTAGAAGCCGTCCTGCAGTTCCTGCGCCGCCCGCGCGGCCATTTCGTCACGATTCCATGCCATGATTACGCTCCTTTCGCGCGGACGATGCGTTGTTCGATGCGTTTCTCCGGATGCGCATTGAGCACAATGCGCTGCACGAAGATGCCCGGCGTGTGGATGGCGTCCGGATCGAGTTCGCCCACTTCCACGATTTCCTCGACTTCCGCCACGGTGATCTTGCCCGCCATCGCGCACATCGGGTTGAAGTTGCGCGCGGTGCGGCGATAGATCAGGTTGCCCGACTTGTCGGCCTTCCAGGCCTTGACGAGCGCGACATCGGCGCTCAGCGAATGTTCGAGTACGTAGTGCCGGTCGCCGAACTGGCGG
The DNA here is from genome assembly GCF_056619545.1 of Paraburkholderia sp. SSBN10T. NCBI lineage: Bacteria > Pseudomonadati > Pseudomonadota > Betaproteobacteria > Burkholderiales > Burkholderiaceae > Paraburkholderia > Paraburkholderia sp. SSBN10T. Next base: position 24,946 of record NZ_JBWQQI010000034.1, on the reverse strand, counting down.
GTTTCCTTGCCCTCGGCAATCAGCGTGCCGTAGCCGGTGTTGGTGAAGAACGCGGGGATGCCCGAGCCGCCCGCCCGCAGCTTCTCGGCGAGCGTGCCTTGCGGCGTGAATTCGAGCTCGAGTTCGCCGGCCAGGTACTGGCGCTCGAACTCCTTGTTTTCGCCCACATACGACGAGATCATCTTCCTGATCTGGCGCGTCTCGAGCAACAGGCCGAGGCCGAAACCGTCGACCCCCGCGTTGTTGCTAATGCAGGTGATGCCTTTGACGCCGGAGTCGCGCAGCGCCGCGATCAGTGCCTCGGGAATGCCGCACAGGCCAAAGCCGCCGACGGCGAACGTCTGCCCGTCCTTGACGATGTCCTTGAGCGCGGCAGCCGCGTCTGGATAGACCTTGTTCATCAGTGTGTCCCTTCCTTTATGGAAACCCGAAAATCCGGATCAGTGCGATGCGTGGTGACGTGCGGGGTTGGCTCTAGCTGGCTCTGACTGCCCCTGGGCGATGCCGGCAACGCGTGAGGCGCCGCGCCGGTTGCGCCCGACACAACCCGAGCCCAGAACGTCATTCTAGTCATCCCTGGCGAGCCTTGCGCCGACATTGCACAGCCGGGCCGCCAGCCCGTCACCTACGGCTTCGCAGCCTTGTGATTTGCCGGAAAGGGTACGATGCGCGGGCCATCCGGCACAATACGCAAAAATACATAAGTGATTTTCCGCTTCCGCCCCGTTCATGCCCGCACTGGATTACCAAACCGCCTTCCACCTTGCGCCGATTGGCCTCGTCCTGTCACGCGAGCGCGTCATTGAAGACTGCAACGACCAGTTGGCGTCGATCTTCGGCTGCCCGCGCGAGTCGCTGCTCGGGCAATCGTTTCAGGTGCTGTATCCGTCCGCGGACGAGTTCAAGCGTATCGGCGCACGGATTCCGCCCATCATGACCGCGCAAGGCAGCTACGCCGACGACCGCATCATGAAGCGCGCCAACGGGGAGTTGTTCTGGTGCCACGTGACAGGCCGCTCGCTCGAGCGCGCCGACCCGCATGCCGCGGGAGTGTGGACTTTCGAGGATCTGAGCGCGACACGCCGAGTCGCGATCGAACTGACGCCGCGCGAGCGTGAAATCGCCGCGCAACTCGTGACGGGCAAGACCAGCAAGCAGATCGGCCGGGTGCTGGAAATCAGCTCGCGCACGGTGGACGTCTACCGCGCGCGGCTGATGCGCAAGTACGGGACGGGCAATGCGACCGAGCTGCTGCAAAGGCTGCTCGGGCACTGAACGTGGGCACAGTGCGGTGCGGGCGATGCCGCCTTAAGCCACCTTGACGAGCACGGCGTTTTCGATGGTCGAGCGCAGCAGATCGGGAATCGGCTCCGACTTGCCGGCCGCGTAATCGATCCACACACAGCGCGCGGCGCCGCGCGCGTAAACGGTCGACGGGTCGTCGGCGCGCGTCAACTCGAAGCGGGTGTCGAAGCTGCTGCGGCCGGGCGTGCCGACCGACATCCGGCCAATCACGTCGCCGGGGTAATGGAGCTGCTTGAGAAAGTCCATCGACGCGTTGACGATCACCGGCCCCTGCCCTTCGCCGTTGCCGCCGGCAATGCCGAGTTGCTCGAACCAGGAAATCCGCACTTGCTCCATGTATCGGAAATAGACCGTGTTGTTCACGTGGCCGAATGCGTCCATGTCGCCCCAACGGATCGCCATGGACATCTCAAAAACTGGGTGATATTCGTTCATCGTACTTCTTCTACTGATTGAAACAGGGGTGGGCGTTCAAAGCCAGGAAAACGCCGGGCCGCCCCAAGTTTTCCTGGGCCCCCGAGGGGGCGCTCAAGCAAGCCCGAAACCATCGTCGGCGGCAATGATCGCGCCGTTGATGAATTGCGACTCGTCCGCGGCCAACAGCAACAGCAGGCCGTCCAGGTCCTCAGGTTTACCGACACGGTGGCGCGGCAGCATCGAAATCAGCTTCTGGCCCTGATCGGTCGACCAATGATGGTGATTGATCTCCGTATCGATATAACCCGGGCAGATCGCATTCACATTGATGCCGTGGCGCCCCCATTCCTGCGCCATCGCTTTCGTCATGTGAACCACTGCGGCCTTGCTCATCGAATACAGGCCGATCTGCGGCAACACGCGCAGACCCGCCACGGACGCGATGTTGATGATGCGATACGACGGCTTCTGAGCGCCGTTGCCGCGCATCATCATGCGCTTGGCGACTTCCTGAGCCACAAAGAAGGCGCCGCGGGTATTGGTGTCGAAGACGTACTCGAAATCGGTCGGCGTGACTTCCGAGAGCTTCTGCGTGGTCGACACGCCCGAATTGTTCACCAGAATATCGATGGTGCCCGCCTCGGTCTCGGCGTGCGCCACAGCCGCCTTGATGCTCTGATAGTCGGTCACGTCGAGCGACACGACGTGCGCCGCGCCGCCGGACGCTTCGATTTCGGCGCGCAACTCTTTCAGGCGCTCGGTGCGCCGGCTCGCCAGCACCACCTTTGCGCCGGCCTGCGACAGCACCTGAGCGAAGCGTTTGCCCAGCCCGCTCGAGGCGCCCGTAATCAGCGCGACCTTGCCTTCCAGATTGATCGAACGGCCCATTGTGGTTACCTTGCTCGGTTGGGTTAGAGGCGCGGCGAGGCCGCGAAGGTCCATCAAAACCTGCTGAAAACCCGCTGCATACCCGGTGAAGTCCGGGTCGACACCCTATCACATAAATAGAACGATCGTGCTAATCTTTGTTCATTGGGTTGCGGCGCCGGAATCGTTCGCCCACAATACGATCCCGAAAAAAGCATTCTAACGGTAAGAGGAGCATCAATGACCCCCGCAAGTCTCATTGAGCAGTACGGCCCGCGCGAGTCGATGGAATACGACGTGGTGATCGTCGGCGGCGGCCCCGCCGGCCTGTCCGCGGCGATCCGTCTGAAACAGTTGGCAGCGGAAAAAAGCGTCGAAATCGGCGTCTGCGTACTGGAAAAAGGCTCGGAGATCGGGGCGCATATCCTCTCCGGCGCGGTGATGGACCCCCGCGCGCTGAACGAACTGATTCCCGACTGGAAGGAAAAGGGCGCGCCGCTCACCGTCGAGGTGACTGAAGACCGCTTCCTGTTCCTCTCCGAAACCGGCTCGAAGAGCGTGCCGACATGGGCGCTGCCGGACAACTTCAAGAACCACGGCAATTACGTCATCAGTCTCGCCAACGTCACGCGCTGGCTCGGCCAGCAGGCCGAGGCGCTGGGCGTGGAGATTTTCCCGGGCTTTCCGGCTGCCGAGGTTTTGTATAACGACGACGGCTCAGTAAAAGGCGTCGCCACCGGCAATCTGGGCATCGGCAAGGACGGCCAGCCGACCGAGAACTTCCAGCTCGGCATGGAGCTGCACGCCAAATACACGCTGTTCTGCGAAGGCGCGCGCGGCCACCTGGGCCGCCAGTTGAGCGACAAATTCAAGCTGCGCGACGGCGCCGATCCGCAGGTCTACGGCATCGGCATCAAGGAACTGTGGGAAATCGATCCGGCGAAGCACAAGCCGGGTCTGGTGATCCATACGGCCGGCTGGCCGCTGGAATCGGACACCTACGGCGGCTCGTTCCTCTATCACCTCGACAACAACCAGGTGATGATCGGCTTTGTCGTCGGCCTCGGCTACACGAATCCCTATCTGTCGCCGTTCGAGGAATTCCAGCGCTACAAGACGCATCCGTCGATCCGCGCATTCCTCGAAGGCGGCAAGCGCGTCTCGTACGGCGCACGGGCGATCACGGCGGGCGGCCTGATGTCGCTGCCGAAGCTGGTGTTCCCGGGCGGCGCGCTGGTGGGCGACGATGCCGGCTTCCTCAATGCTTCGCGCATCAAGGGTTCGCACGCCGCGATCAAGACCGGCATGCTGGCCGCCGACGCCGCCTTCGACGCGGTGCAGGCCGGACGCCAGTCGGACGAGCTCAACGCCTATCCCGAAGCGTTCAAGACCTCGTGGCTGCACACCGAGCTGTACCGTGCGCGTAATTTCAAGCAGTGGATGAGCAAGGGCCTGTACCTGGGCACGCTGATGGTGGGCCTCGAACAAAAGGTGCTGGGCGGCAACGTGCCGTGGACGCTACATCACCAGCATTCGGACCACGAAATGCTGAAACCGGCCTCGCAGTGCAGGCCGATCGAGTATCCGAAGCCGGACGGCAAGCTGACGTTCGACCGCCTGTCGTCGGTGTTCATCTCGAACACCAACCACGAGGAAAACCAGCCGGCCCACCTGACGCTGAAAGACCCAAGCGTGCCTGTGAACGTCAACCTGCATACCTATGCGGGACCGGAGAGCCGTTATTGCCCGGCCGCGGTGTACGAGTTCGTGAAAAACGACGACGGCAGCGAGCGTCTCGTGATCAACGCGCAGAACTGCGTGCACTGCAAGACCTGCGATATCAAGGATCCGACGCAGAACATCGTGTGGGTTACGCCTGAAGGCGGTGGCGGGCCGAACTATCCGAACATGTGACTCGGCGCGCCGGCGCCGAGTCTCAGGATGCACAAAGCGCCGCTTCGAGCGGCGCTTTTTTTCGTCTGCATGTTGTCGGCGTTTTGTCCGCGTTTAGTCTACCGGACTTGCGTGCGAGGCCCTCGCTCAACGCCCCGCCAACGCTTCCAGTCTCGCGCGCACGCTCGCCAGCACCGGCGCCCAGGCGCCGATCGCCGGCTGGCGAAACAGCTCGACCGAGTCGTACCAGGGCGTGCGCTGCGTCTGATCGCCCCAGAACCACGCCGAGACGTGATCGATCATGAGACAGGTCGGCACACCGAGAGCGCCGGCCAGATGAGCCGGACCGCTATCGATAGTCACGACGAGGTCCAGGTTGGCCAGTAGCGCCGCTACGTCGTCGAAGCCGGCTTCGAAGTGCGGCGTGGGATCGACAATCGCGATCCCGTGCGCACGCCATTGCTCGACGGTCGCAGAACGCCCCGGCGAGAGTGCGAAATACGTGATGCCCGGCACCGTCAGCAGCGGCTCGAGCTGGTCGAGCGGCACCGAGCGCCGTGCGTCGCGGATGTGTTGCGGGTTGCCATTCCACACCAGACCGACCTTCGGCCCGCCATGGGCCACCGTCTGTGCGACCCGCTCACGCCACACCGCGGCACGGGCCGGATCGGCGCTCAGATAGGCGCGGCCCCAGCCTGCGGAATCGAAGACACCGAGCCGCAACGCCACGCTCATCAGCCCGCAGTGAAAATCCGGCCGCGTCACGAGGCTGGTTTCGAGCGCCACATCGGCGGGCAGCATTCTTTCGAATAAATGCCGCAGCGGCCCGTCGTGGCCGAAGATCACTCGCCCGCCCTCGCGCCGCGCCCGCTCGGCCAGCAGCGGCAGAAAACGCACCGCCCACAGGCAATCGCCATTGCCCTGCTCGCCGTAGACGACCAGTGTCTTGCCGGCGAGCGACTCGCCCTGCCAGTAGCGGCTGATCTCGGCAAGCGCGCGGTGTGCGTCGTTCAGATCGTCGCCGAAGACGACCCGGGCTTCGTAGTTCGCCCAGCCGTCGGCATAACGGCCCGAGCGTATTTCCAGCTCGGAGAGGTCGAACGTCGCATGCGCGTTGTTCGGCGAGAGTTCGAGCACGCGCCGCAAAAGCGCCTCGGCTTCGGCAAAGCGCGCCTGTTCCTTGATGCACAACGCGAGCTTGTGCAGCGCGACCGGATTACCGGGCACCACCCGCACGGCCTCACGCAACAGGCGCTCGGCTTCGTCGAAATCGTTACGCTGCTGGACGGCGGCCGCGCGCCAGACGAGCGCGTTGGCATTTTCGGCATTGCTCGCCAGCAGCAATGCCGTGGCCGAGTCGACCAAAGGCCAGTCGCGCACGGCAAATCCGGTTTGCGCAATGGTATGGAGCAGCGTGGGCTCGCCGGCGGGATCGAGTTGATAGGCCTGTACCAGCGCGGCCAGCGCTTCGCGCTGCTGGTCCCGGTTACGCCCTGCCCGTTGCAGCAAGGCCTGGCCTAATGCGAGCCAGTCCGCGGCTCTGGCCTGCGACGTAGCGACCCGTGCGCGCAATTGCACCAGCGCGTCGCCGGCGGCGGAGGGATTCGGGTCGGTCATCGGGACAATCCCGGCCAGGACGGCAGGATGCGCAACTCGCGGCTTACGGCGCGCTTGCCGCGATCTTCGGCGTGCCGACCACCACGTCGCCGCACTGCGCGCGATGGCGCAGCGCATGATCGACCAGCACCAGCGCCAGCATCGCCTCCGCAATCGGCGTGGCGCGAATGCCGACGCAAGGATCGTGACGCCCGAAGGTCTCGACGACGGCCGGTTGACCCGCCTTGTCGATCGAGCGGCGCGGCGTACGGATGCTCGAGGTCGGCTTGATGGCGATCGAGACGGTAACGTCCTGCCCCGTCGAAATCCCGCCGAGCACGCCGCCCGCGTGATTGCCGACGAAACCTTCGGGGGTCAGCTCGTCGCCGTGGACCGAGCCGCGTTGCGCGACGCTGGCAAAACCCGCGCCGATTTCCACGCCCTTCACCGCGTTGATGCCCATCATGGCATGCGCGATATCGGCGTCGAGCCGGTCGAACAGCGGCTCGCCGAGCCCAACCGGCACGCCCGAGGCGACCACGTTGATGCGCGCGCCGATCGAATCGCCGTCCTTGCGCAGCGCGTCCATATAGGCTTCGAGCTGCGGCACCACGTCTGCATTCGGCGCAAAGAACGGGTTTTCGCGCACGTGCGACCAGTCGACGAACGGCACGTCGATCTCGCCGAGCGCCGCCATGTAGCCGCGAATCTCGGTGCCGAAATGCTCGCGCAGCCATTTCTTGGCCACGGCGCCCGCCGCGACGGTCGGTGCGGTCAGGCGCGCCGACGAACGGCCGCCGCCGCGATAGTCGCGAATGCCGTATTTCTGCCAGTAGGTGTAGTCGGCGTGGCCCGGGCGGAACGTTTCCGCGATGTTGCCGTAGTCCTTGCTGCGCTGGTCCGTATTGCGGATCAGCAGCGCAATCGGCGCACCCGTGGTGACGCCTTCGAACACACCGGACAGAATCTCGACCTTGTCCTCTTCCTGGCGCTGCGTGACATGGCGCGAGGTGCCAGGCTTGCGGCGGTCCAGTTCGAACTGGATATCGTCTTCAACCAGCGCCATACCCGGCGGGCAACCGTCGATCACGCAGCCGATAGCGGGGCCGTGCGATTCGCCAAAGGTCGTGACAGTGAAAAGCGTACCAAGCGTATTGCCGGACATGGGCGTCGTCCAAAGAGATGCGGGGAAACCGCTATTATGCCAGCCGCGCCCCGCGGCGAGGGCCGCGCCGCAAGGAGGTTGCCCTAACGGATTATGCAGGGTGATCTGCTACGGCCCCACGCCTGCTACCCGCAACGCCCGCCTTACTTGCGCGCCCCGCGCAGCTCGGTCACGATCTCCTGCAGCCCTTCCGGCGTCACCTGCGCCGGATCGAGCGGCTCGCCGACCGCCAGGGTCAGCCGGCTCATCACGCCTTTTTGCACCGGCCGCGGCCAGCGCGCATCGGCAGCGCGCGAAAACACGCTGCCCCACAGCCCGCGCAGCGCCATCGGCACCACCGGCGCCGGGGTGCGGCGGATGATCTCGGTCACGCCGTGACGGAACGGGTTGAGCTCGCCCGTCCTGGTCAGCTTGCCTTCCGGGAAGATGCACACCAGGTCGCCCTCGGCGAGCGCCTGCGCGCAGGTTTCGTAGGCCCGCTTCAGCATTTCCGGGTCTTCGTGGGACGGCGCAATCGGAATCGCCTTGGCGTGGCGGAACACCCAGCCGGCCAGCGGCGCCCTGAAGATATGATGATCCATCACGAAGCGGATCGGGCGCGGACTCTCGGCCATGATGACGATTGCATCGACATAGCTCACGTGGTTGCACACCAGCACCGCCGCGCCCTCTTCCGGAATGCGTTCGGCATGCACGAGGCGGATGCGGTAAAACGTATGCACCAGCATCCACGCCACAAAGCGCAGCAGAAACTCCGGCACCAGCGAGTAGATATAGGTGGCCACCACGATGTTGAGCAGCGCGGTGACAAGGAAAATGCCCGGAATGCTGACGCCCGCGGAGGTCAGCGCCATGGCCATCAGCGCCGAGACGATCATGAAGAACGAATTGAGGATATTGTTCGCCGCGATGATGCGCGCGCGATAGGCCGGCTGGCTGCGGCTCTGGATCAGCGCATAAAGCGGCACGCTATAGAAGCCGCCGAACATCGCGAGCAGAAACAGATCGGCGAGCACCCGCCAGTTGGCCGGCATCAGCATGAATTCGCCGACGCTCAGCAGATGGCCCGCCGCCGGCAGCGCGTGACTCGCGAAGAACAGATCGATGCCGAATACGCTCATGCCGATCGAGCCGAGCGGCACGAGGCCGATTTCGATGCGCCGTTTCGAGAGCCGCTCGCACATCAGCGAACCAAGGCCGATGCCGATCGAAAAGGTGCCGAGCAGCACGGTCACGACATCGGGATTGGCCGACAGCACATCCTTGGCGAAACGGAAAAACGACGACAGGAAAGTGGCGCCGACAAACCACAGCCAGGAAATGCCCAGCAGGCTGAGAAACACCGTACGGTTCTCACGGGCAATTTTCAGGTTGCGCCAGGTTTCGCTAACCGGGTTCCAGTTGATCCGCAGATCCGGCTGCGGCGCCGGCGTAGCCGGGACGAACGCGGACACCGCCCGCCCCACGAGGGCGATGCCGACACAGGCAAACGCCAGCACCACGGCGCCGTGCTCGACGAATCCGGCCGCCTCCCCGCCGATGATGGTGCCGACGAGAATGGCGACGAAGGTGCCCATTTCGACCATGCCGTTGCCGCCGACCAGTTCGTTTTTCTCCAGATGCTGCGGCAGGTACGAATACTTGACCGGACCGAACAGGGTCGAATGCACGCCCATCATGAACGTGCAGAGATACAGCAGCGGCGCGCTATGCAGCCAGAAGCCGGCCCCGCCGATCAGCATAACGCCGATTTCGAAGGTCTTCACGAAGCGCGTCAGCATCGCCTTGTCGTACTTGTCGGCAATCTGCCCGGAGGTGGCGGACAACAGCACGAATGGCAGGATGAAGATCGCCGAGATCAGAAACGCCGCCGTCTTCGCATCGACCCCGGAAAAAAGCGCGGTCTGATACGTGACGAGCGAGGTAAAGCCGATCTTGAACACGTTGTCGTTCATGGCGCCCAGGAACTGGGTCCAGAAAAACGGTGCAAAACGCCGCTCGCCCAGCAAGCGGAACTGGGACTCGTGTGCGTCGCCACGCTGGGCGGCGCGGCGGGCGGCGGGTAAGGGACGATCGCTCATGAAGGCTGGGGAGTGGAGAAAGGACCCGACGTAAAAAAGGCGCACGCTTGCGCGCACGCCCTTGCATGATTACCTCAGGCTTGTGGCAATCCGATGGCCGTCAGCGCCGGCTTGCGCCCGCACGGGCGGCGACGCCGCGGCCGCTTCAGCCGGCAATCTAGCGCGCCTGCTGCGGTTCCTGCTCTTCCGGCCAGTCGCGGATATATGCCTTGAGCATGCGATTTTCGAAACCCTGTTCCTCGACCACCGCCTTGGCGACGTCGTAGAACGAGATCACGCCCATCAGCGTGCGGCTTTCCATGACCGGCAGGTAGCGCACGTGATGCTCGAGCATCATGCGGCGCACCTCGTTCACATCCGTTTCCGGCGTGCACGTGAGCGGGTGGTCGTCCATGACCTTGCGGATGGTGGCCGTGCCGACGCTGCCGTGATGCTTGCTGAGCGTCAGGATGATTTCACGGAAGGTCAGCATGCCGACCAGATCGCCGTATTCCATGACAACCAGCGAGCCGATATCGTGCTCCGCCATCGCATTGACTGCGTCGACGAGCGGCGTGTCCGGCGTGACGGTAAAGAGGGTGTTGCCCTTGACCTTGAGAATGTCGCTGACTCGCATGGTTGTCTCCTATCAACTATCAATCCGGTGAAGCCGTTAATACATGACTGACTTTCGATCCTAGCGGAAAGACCCGTAAAAGGAAAGCGGCCCGCCCACCAAGGCGGCAAGCGCCTGCCGGCAAGGCGCATGGGGAAAATCGGAGTTGAAGCCGCGCGCCCCGGTGATACGATGCCCCCACTTTCACCCTTCGCGGGGCCGCCCGTGGTTCCGCCGCCCAGGATGTCCGCCAACCGTTTCGACACGCTTGCGCTGCATGCAGGCGCAGCCCCCGACCCCGCGACCGGCGCGCGCGCCACGCCGATCTACCAGACCACCTCGTTCTCGTTTCGCGACACCGACCACGCCGCGGCGCTGTTCAATATGGAACGCGCCGGCCACGTGTATTCGCGCATCTCGAATCCGACCGTGGCCGTTTTCGAAGAACGCGTCGCCGCGCTGGAGAACGGCGCCGGCGCGATCGGCACGGCCAGCGGCCAGGCGGCGCTGCATCTGGCGATTGCCACGCTGATGGGCGCCGGCTCCCATATCGTCGCCTCGGGCGCGCTGTACGGCGGCTCGCACAATCTGCTGAACTACACGCTGCGGCGCTTCGGCATCGAAACCACCTTCGTCAAACCCGGCGATCTGGACGGCTGGCGCGCGGCGCTGCGCCCGAATACGCGCCTGCTGTTCGGCGAAACGCTCGGCAATCCGGGGCTCGACGTGCTGGATATCGCCGCGGTCGCTCAGATCGCGCATGGCCATCGCGTCCCGCTGCTGGTCGACTCGACCTTTACCACACCGTACCTGCTCAAGCCCTTCGAGCACGGCGCGGACTTCGTCTATCACTCCGCGACCAAATTCCTCGGCGGCCATGGCACGACCATCGGCGGCGTGCTGGTCGACGGCGGCACCTTCGACTTCGAGGCGTCCGGCCTTTTCCCCGAATTTACCGAGCCGTACGAGGGTTTCCACGGTATGGTGTTCGCCGAGGAAAGCACCGTTGCGCCGTTCCTGCTGCGCGCCCGCCGCGAAGGACTGCGCGACTTCGGCGCGTGCCTGCATCCGCAGGCCGCGTGGCAACTGCTGCAAGGCATCGAAACGCTGCCGTTGCGCATGGAGCGCCACGTCTCGAACACCCGCAAAGTGGTCGAATTCCTCGCCGCGCACGCCGCGGTGGAATCCGTCGCCTATCCGGAGCTGGCCTCGCACCCGGATCATGCGCTCGCCCAGCGCCTGCTGCCGCGCGGCGCCGGCGCCGTGTTCAGCTTCAACCTGCGCGGCGACCGCGCCGCCGGACGGCGCTTCATCGAAGCGTTGGGGCTGTTCTCGCATCTGGCCAACGTCGGCGACGCCCGCTCGCTCGTGATTCATCCCGCATCGACCACGCACTTCCGCATGGACGCCGCCGCGCTCGCCGCAGCCGGCATTGCGGAAGGCACGATCCGCCTGTCGATCGGCCTCGAGGACCCGGATGACCTGATCGACGACCTCAAGCGCGCGCTCAAGGCCGCGCAGAAACCGCCCGGCAGCGGCGCCGCCAAACCGAAGGACAGCCCCAACAGCGCCGGCGACGGCGGCGCTCGCAAGGAGTCGGCATGATCTTCGAGGTCCAGCATAAGGCGGCCTATGCCTACACCGGCGGCAAACCGTTCGACCCTGGCCTGCCGACTGCCGTGTTCATCCACGGCGCCGAGCACGACCACAGCGTGTGGGCGCTCCAGACCCGCTACTTCGCGCACCACGGCTTCAGCGTGCTGGCGGTCGATCTGCCGGGCCACCACCGCAGCGCCGGCCCCGCGCTCACCGGGATCGCCGCCATGGCCGACTGGCTGGCCGCGCTGCTGGACGCCGCCGGCGTGGCGCGGGCCTGCGTGATCGGCCACAGCATGGGCTCGCTCGTCGCGCTGGAGTTCGCCGCGCGCTATGCGCAGCGGGCGAGCGGTCTCGCGCTGGTCGCCACCGCCGTGCCGATGGCCGTCTCGGACGCGCTGCTCGACGCCGCCCTCAACCGCGAGCCGGAAGCCATCGCCATGGTCAACCAGTGGTCGCATTCGACGCTCGCGGCCAAACCCTCCTGCCCGGGCCCAGGCTTCTGGCTGCACGGCATGAACCAGCGGCTGATGGAACGGGTCTCCGCCAAAGGCGAAGCGGGCCTGTTCCACACCGACTTCACGGCCTGCAACGCGTACGCGGACGGCCTCGCACGCGCAGCCCAGGTGCGCTGCCCGGTGCGGCTGATCGTAGGACGGCGCGACGCCATGACGCCGCCACGCGCCGCGAAAACGCTCGCCCAGACGTTTGCGCAGGCCGGCACAGCCGTGGACACCGTCACGCTCGACGCGGGTCATGCGCTGATGAGCGAGCAGCCCGATGCCACGCTCGACGCGCTGTTCAGCTTTGCGTCGGAGATTGCCGCCCGGTCCGCCGTGTCGACCGGGCCGGCTCAGTAAGTTCGACGATACCGTCGTATGGCATCACGCGCCATCGGCCGGATGGCCAGGTTGCACGCGTTCGGCGATAGCAGCACAATGGTTCAAGTCCGCCCGGTTTCGAGCGTCCGTATGGGAATCTGCTGATAGCTGGGCTCGCCGTGCCGCACAAACCGGTTCAGCGAGGGGAAGGGCTTGGGGATCAGGTACCGGGTTGGCGCCGCGCAGGCCCCGGGCCGGACGCATAAGAGCGCAGTGAAACGGAGGCCATGATGTCTCAATCCGCTCACACCGATCACTTCGCGAGTTTCGCGGAGTTTTATCCGTTCTACCTCGAAGAGCATCGCAATCTGGTTTCGCGGCGGCTGCACTTTGTCGGCTCGCTCGGCGTGATCGGCTGTCTGGCGATGGCGCTCGCCACCGGCGACTGGCTGTGGCTGCCGGCCGCGCTCGTCAGCGGCTACGGGTGCGCGTGGGTCGGACATTTCTTCTTCGAGAAGAACCGTCCTGCGACCTTCCGGCACCCGGTCTATAGCCTGATGGGCGACTGGGTGATGTTCAAGGATATCTGCACCGGGAAGATTTCCCTCTAGCGCGAGGGTAGCCGACCATTCGCGGCGGGCAGAGCGCGTCTCGCGGCCAGCGCCGCTCACGCAGCTCACGCCGTCTGATGCGGCATCGCCGCCGTGCGGCCCTCGGCTTGCGCCGCCCGCGCGGCACGCGCCGAGGCTCGCAGCGCGAGCAAGCTGGCGAGCGAAACGCTCAGCTTGTCGTTTTCAAGCGCCGCCAGCAGCGTCGCGCCGTCCACCCGGGTCGACTCCAGATTGAGCTGGTATTCGAGTTCCGCGCGGTCGATGACGAACAGGTCGAAAAGCCGCTGCACCGTCACCTGTGCGGGATTGGCCAGCAGCACGAAGCGCGGACGCGAGCCGTCCTGGTGCAGGCGCGCAATCCACTCGATCTCCTCGAGGTTTTCCAGCAGGTTGGTGGTCGTGTCCATGTCCCGGCGCAGCATGCGCGCCAGATCCTGCAGCGTGTAACCGGGCTTGCCCGCTTCGCGCGCTTCGGACAGGCGCGCCAGCATTTCGAGTGCATCGAACAGGTCGCTGCCCGCAAAGCGCGGCCGGTGAAACTGGCCGATGCGAATCGCCGGCAACGCCGAAGCCACCATCGCCCCGGCGAGCGTGATGAACCAGCTCAGATACATCCATAGCAGGAACATCGGCACCGCCGCGAACGCGCCGTACACCGCCGTGTAAGTCGGAATGCGCCGGATGTAATAACCAAAGCCGCGCTTGGCCAGTTCGAACGCAATCGCCGCGCCCAGGCCGCCCACCACCGCATCGCGCCACTCCACGCGGCAATTAGGCAGGTACACATAGAGCATCGTGAAGGCGAGCGCGGTGAGCGGCAGCGCCGCGCCCGTCAGCGCCCAATCGATCACCGGCGTGATGTGCTGCGCGGCGCTAAACGCCATCGAACGCGTGAACAGATAGGAAGAAATCGACAGGCTGACGCCGATCAGGATCGGCCCGAGCGTAATGATCGCCCAGTAGACCAGCACGCGCTGCGCCAGGGGCCGCGGCTTGCGCACCCGCCAGATCACGTTGAAGGCGGATTCGACCGTCATCATCGTCATCACCGAGGTGACGAAGAGGATGATCATGCCCATCGTCGTCAGCCCTTTGGCCTTGGCCGCGAACTGGTTCAGGTATTTGAAAATCTGGTCGTTGATCTGCGCGGGCATCAGATGGTCGGCGAGGAAGCCTTGCAGCGACATCTGAAACGAGCCAAAGATCGGGAACGCGGTAAACAGCGCGAACGCCACCGTCGCGAGCGGCACGAGCGAAAGCATGGTGGTGAACGTCAGACTGCCGGCCACCTGGGGAATGCGGTCTTCACCGCTGCGCTTCGCAGCGAACTGCGCAAGGCGTTTGAGCGTATCGAGGTCGAAACGCACTCTGGACAACAAGCCACACCTCCTTCGCCTTCCTGAACCATCCACAGCAGGCCCGGATTGCCTGCGAGCGGCCTGTCTTCTGGACCCAACCCCTATAATACCTGCTCACTCGATCAGGCCTATGAAAGACATTCTCGTGCTCTATTACAGCCGGTACGGCGCCACGCGTGAACTTGCGCTGGCGATCGCGCACGGCGTCGACAGCGTCCCCGGCATGCAGGCGCGCGTGCGCACCGTGCCACCCGTCTCGACCGTCTGCGAGGCGACCCAGCCCGAGATTCCGAGTGAAGGGCCGCCCTACGTCGAACTGCGCGATCTGGAAGAGTGCGCGGGTCTCGCGCTCGGCTCGCCGACCCGCTTCGGCAACATGGCCGCCGCGCTCAAGTACTTTCTCGACGGCACCACGCCGCAGTGGCTCTCCGGCGCACTGGCAGGCAAGCCGGCCTGCGTGTTCACGTCCACCGGCAGTTTGCACGGCGGCCAGGAATCGACGCTGCTGTCGATGATGCTGCCGCTCCTGCACCACGGCATGCTGATCGTCGGCATTCCCTACACGGAAACCACCTTGACTACAACGCTGACGGGCGGCACGCCGTACGGCGCATCGCATTTCGCGCGGGCCGACTCAGCGGGGCACGGCATTTCCGCTGACGAAAAAACGCTCGCGGTGGCGCTCGGCGCACGCATCGCGCGCACGGCGGCAGTCATGAGCGAACGTCCGTGAACACCACACGGGATCCGGCTTCGGCGAGCGACACCACGACAGCACCGGTCGCCCAACGCGGCGGCGCTGCGCTTGGCGCAGCCGCCGCACTGCTGGCGCTGATCGCGCTCTCGGTGGCCTGGGAATGGTGGCTCGCCCCGCTGCGGCCGGGCGGCACCGCCCTCGTTCTCAAGGCTGTGCCGCTGCTGCTCGCCCTGCCCGGCGTGCTGCGCCGGCGTCTCTACACACTGCAATGGGCGTCGATGCTGATCTTGCTGTATTTTGCCGAGGGTATCGTGCGCGGCATGAGCGATCGCGGCTTGTCCGCCCGGCTCGGCTGGCTCGAGACCCTGCTTGCGCTGGTCTTCTTCGTCTGCGCGCTGGCCTACGTCGCACCGTTCAAGCACGCGGCACGGCGTGCGAGACGGGCCGCCTGAGACGATGCGCCATGCTGCCTGCCTGGGTGCGCACCATATCGATGAAGCGCTGACAAGGCGCCCTCACGTGCTCGCCCCACTCTTCTGACCGACCATCATGACCCAACACGCTTCCCAACCGGCAACTACCCCGACAGCAGCAGGCACGGCCCAAAGCGCCGCCTTTATCGCCGCCTGCCGCGACGTCATCGGCACCGCCCACGTGCTGACCGACTCCCACGACACCGCTCCCTACCTCACCGACTGGCGGCGCCGCTATGCCGGCACGGCGTGCGCGGTGCTGTGCCCGTCGACGCCCGCCGAAGTCGCCGCGCTAGTGAAGCTGGCGGTCGAATACCGCGTCGCGCTGGTGCCGCAGGGCGGCAACACGGGCCTCGCCGGCGGCGCCACGCCGGATGCGAGCGGCGCGCAAGCCGTGCTGAGCCTGCGCCGCCTGAACCGCGTGCGCGACATCGACCCGCACAACAATACGATCACCGTCGAAGCCGGCGTGATCCTCGCCGACGTGCAGGCTCGCGCGGAAGAAGCCGGCCGCCTGTTCCCGCTCAGTCTCGCCGCCGAAGGCAGTTGCACGATCGGCGGCAATCTCGCCACCAACGCCGGCGGCACGGGTGTGCTGCGCTATGGCAATAGCCGTGAGCTGTGCCTCGGCCTCGAAGTGGTGACCGCGCAAGGCGAGCTGTGGGACGGTCTGCGTGGACTGCGCAAGGACAATACCGGCTACGACCTGCGTGATCTGTTTATCGGCGCGGAAGGCACGCTCGGCATCATCACCGCTGCGGTGCTGAAGCTCCATCCGCAACCCGCCGCGCGCGTCACGGCGCTCGCCGCACTCGCCTCGCCCCACGCCGCGCTCGATTTTCTGGCCCTCACGCAGCGCCTGGCCGGCCCGCTGTTGACCGGCTTCGAGCTGATGTCGGATTTCTGCCTGCGGCTCGTCGGCCGGCATTTCCCGCAGATGCGCTATCCGTTCGCGCAAGCGCATGCGCAAATCGTGCTGCTCGAACTCTCGGACAGCGAAAGCGAAGAACATGCGCGCGCCCTGTTCGAGCGGCTGATGGAAACCGCGCTCGAAGAAGGCCTGGTGGAGGATGCCGTGGTGGCGGAAAACCTCGCGCAATCGCAGGCTTTCTGGAATCTGCGCGAGCACATTCCGCTCGCGCAGGCCGAAGAGGGTCTCAACATCAAGCACGACATCGCCGTGCCGATCTCGCGCATTGGACACTTCATCGAGGCAACCGACGCGGCCATCGCGCAAGCCGTGCCGGGCGCGCGAATGGTGACGTTCGGCCACCTCGGCGACGGCAATCTGCACTACAACGTGCAGGCGCCCGAAGGCATCGACGCAAAAGCGTTTCTCGCCGAATATCAGAGCCCGCTCAACCAGATCGTGTATGACAGCGTGCACCAGCATCGCGGCAGCATCAGCGCGGAGCACGGGCTCGGCCAGTTGAAGATCGACGAGGCGATGCACTACAAGCAGGACGTCGAAGTGGAATTGATGCGTGCGCTCAAACGCGCGCTCGATCCGCTCAATCTGATGAACCCCGGCAAGGTGCTACGCTAGGATTGCGAGGCAAACCCGGCGCAACCCAATGGTTTCCTGAGAGGAGTGCCGCCCGTGAAGATTCGTGTGCTGTCCGATCTGCATCTGGAGTGCGACGAACCGGAGGTGATTCCGCACGCGCAGGCGGATCTGATCGTGCTTGCCGGCGATATCCACAATCACGCAGCCGGACCGCGCTGGGCCGCCGAGACCTTCGACGGCGCCGTGCCGGTCGTCTATGTGCCGGGCAATCACGAATACTATGACGGCGAATTCGGCGCGCTGGAAACGGCGATGCACGACGCGGCGGCATCGGTCGACAATGTGCATCTGCTGAACAACGAGGTGCTGGTCGACCCCGCCGGTGAATGGCGCGTCCTCGGCACCACCTTGTGGACCGACTTCACGCTTTACGGCGCCGACGACGAAGCGCTCGCGGTGTCCATCGCCGCGGCCCAACGCGTCATGCTCGACTTCCGCGGCCTGATCCAGCTCACATGGCCGCATGAGTGTACCGACGAGCGCCCGCATGAAGGCGCCGCCGCATTGGACAGCGCGGCCGCACGCGACTTCACCCCCGCCGACTCGCTCGCCCTGCACGTGCAAGCGCGTGCGTGGCTCGAGCGCGAACTGGCCAAACCGTTTGCGGGAAAAACCATTGTCGTCACGCACCACGCGCCGCACCGGCTCAGTCTCGCCGCGCGTTATGCGGACGACCGCGTCTCGGCCGGTTTCGTCAACCACCTGCCGACGCTGGTGCGCTCGCCCGTCGCGCTATGGATTCACGGCCATACGCATACGGCGTTCGATTACACCGTCGAGGGCACCCGGGTGGTGTGCAACCCGCGCGGCTATCTCGACCGGCGCACGGGCCAGCCGGAAAATCCGCAGTTTGCGTGGGACAAGGTGGTTGAAATCTAGGGGTGGTTGAAATCCAGGGACGCCGCTCAGCCGCGGCGCGTATAGCCGGCGGCATCACGACGCTCGGCGCGGATCGGCACCAGTTGCGGCTGCGCGCGCAGGTTGCGCAGCAGGTTACGCGAGGCGGCAACGCCAATCAGTCCCAGCATGACGGCCACGCCGATGAGCAGATGCATATCCATGAGTCCCTCTTTATTCCGGTTAAATCCAGTTGCTGACGGCAATCCAACGGTCGGTCAGCGCGTTGACCCCACGTTATCAAATCAAATCGGCCGCAGAAGTAAGGAAATGTTGCGACGCCGCGCATCTGTAACAGCCAGTGATGCGCGCCCGGCGCCGCCTGTCAACCGGAGGGAGCCGACGCCAGCCGCCCAGCGCCGCGCTGCTCAGGGCGCTCAGGTGCGCGCGAACTTGCGCAGTTCGGCCTGATCGGCGGCGAGCGTCGCCGGCAGTTCGTCGCGCAGGAATTCGACCCAGGTGCGAATCTTCGCGTCGAGATACTGGCGCGAGGGGTACAGCGCGTACAGATTCATTTCCTGCGACGTGTACTCCGGCATCACCCACACCAGTTGGCCGCTGCGCAAGCCGCTGATCGCCGAGTAGATCGGCAGCAGGCCGACGCCCATCCCCTCGCGCACCGCCACCGCCAGCGCTTCGGCGACATTCACCTGGAAGGTCGCCGCCCCGAGCACGAGGGTCTCCTGGCCATTCGGGCCGTCGAAGGTCCATTCGCTGGTCGGAAACACCGGCGTGACCATTTGCAGGCAGGTGTGACGGGCGAGGTCCGAGGGCGTCTGCGGCACGCCGTTGCGCTCGAGGTAAGCGGGCGACGCGCAGGCAATGCTGAACGCACCGCCCAAACGCTGCGACACCAGCCCCGAATCCGGCAGATCCTGCGCCAGCACGAGCGCGACGTCATAGCCCTCGTCGAGCAGGTCGGGCACGCGCGACGCCAGCGTCAATTCAACCTGCACCTCCGGATAGCGCTGCTGATAACGCCCGACCGCCGGCACCACATAGTGCTGCCCGAAACTCGCCATGCCATAGACCTTCAGCTTGCCGGAAGGCCGCGCATGAGCGTCGCCCGCTTCGGCTTCGGCCTGATCGACGTACGCCAGAATCTGCTCGCAACGCTGCAGATAACGCTCGCCGGCTTCGGTGAGCGCAATGCGCCTCGTGGTGCGATTGAGCAAGCGCGTGCGCAGATGCGCTTCGAGATCGGAGACCGCGCGCGACGCGTATGCCGTGGTCGTATTCAGGTGCTGCGCGGCGCCTGTGAAGCTGCCCGCTTCGACGACGCGGACAAATACGCGCATGTTTTGAAGCGTATCCATACATATCCTTACTGAGACAGGGGGATTGTTACATGCTTTGCAATAGCGATTGTCTCAATTTCAGTAAAAATGCCTTGCATCTTTACGGGTTATTCAGGAATAACTCAAAAAATATAATAACGCACAAGGTTCTTTAGTCAATTAAGGGGTAAATCGTGCAGTCTCCGGTACAAAAAGGGATCGCCTTTATCGCCGTTCTTACGATCTCACTAACAATCGCTGGTTGCGCCAATACCGGAGGCCTCGCACCGCAAGCACGGACTGTCGCGCCGTCCACGCTCGATGCCGGCGCGGCCATTCGCGCCGCCAACGCCGACGCGCAATGGCCCGCCGCCGACTGGTGGCGCGCCTATAACGATCCGCAGCTCGACGCCTGGATCGACGCCGCTCAGGCCGGCAATCCGACGCTCGCGATCGCGCAGGCGCGCGTGCGTCAGGCACAGTCGATGGCGGGCGTGGCCCGCGCGGCATTGGCGCCGCAGGTCAACGGCAATCTGTCGATCGAGCGTCAACACTGGGCCGACAATATCTATTACGGCCCGGGCTCCCTCGCCAACACGAATACCTGGGACAACACCGGCACGATCGGCCTGTCCTACCACCTCGACGTGTGGGGCAAGGACAAGAACGCCGCCGAAGCCGCGCTCGACGCCGCCCACGCGAGCGCCGCCGACGAGCGCGCCGCCCAGCTCGAACTCGAAGCGAATGTGGTGCGCGCGTATATCGGCATGTCGATGGATTACGCGCTGCTCGACATCGCCCAGGCGACGCTGCAACAACAGCAGCAGATCGTCGATCTCGCCACGCGCCGTCTGAAAGGGGGGCTGGGCACCCAGCTCGAGGTGAGCCAGGCCGAAACGCCGGTGCCCGAATACGAACGCCAGATCGACTCGCTCGAAGAGCAGATCGCGCTCGCGCGCAACCAGCTTGCGGCGCTGGCCGGCAAAGGCCCGGGCGCGGGCGACGCGATCACCCGTCCGACGCTCGCGCTGAACGCGCCCGCCGGCCTGCCGTCGGCATTGCCCGCCGAGTTGCTCGGCCATCGGCCCGACATCGTCGCGGCGCGCTGGACGGTGGCGGCGCAGGCGCGCGGCATCGATGTCGCAAAAGCCAACTTCTATCCCGACATCAACCTGCTGGCGTCGATTGGCGGATATGCCGCGGCGGGGCCGTTGTTCCAGTTCCTGCGCTCGGCGAACGGCGGCTGGACGGCGGGTCCGGCATTGTCGCTGCCGATTTTCGACGGCGGCCGGCTACGCTCGCAACTGGGCGCCGCCGACGCGGGCTACGACGCGGCGGTCGAACAGTACAACCAGAGCATCGTCAGCGCGCTCAAGGACGTGGCCGACCAGGTCGTCCGCATTCGCTCTCTGGAGACGCAAGCGAACGATGCACAGCGCTCGGTTGCGGCGGCGCGCAAGAACTATGACCTCGCGAAGGAAGGCTACCGGCGCGGTCTGACGGATTACCTGAACGTGCTGGTGGCGCAGAACCAGTTGCTGCATGCTCAGGAAGGCGTTGCCCGGGTGCAGGCCGACCGGCTCGGCGCCCACGCTTCGCTGATGACCGCATTGGGCGGCGGTCTCGCCGATCCGGCCGACGGCCCGAAAGCCGATGAAACGCTGCCGGCGCACGGCAAGGGCAAGGCGGCGGCGCTTGCCGCGCCGGCCTCCGGCAGCGCGACCGCTGTGCCCTCAGCGACGAACGCGAAGGCAGCCGGCAACACGGCGGACGCAGCACCCGCCACCGCTAACGCGGCGACGCTCAGCGGCGCGGCGCCCGCTCACAAGACTGCCGCGCAGTAAGGGACCACGCCGACCATGTCCGCCTCCCCTTCCTCCGCCTCGCGCCAGCCGCTCACGCCTGCGTCCTTCTACACGGCCGCCGCCGAGTGGGCCCGCAGCGACGGGCTGACCTGGATCTATCTGTTCAAGGCGCTGGCCGCCGCGTTCCTTTCGCTGTACGTAGCAATGAAGCTCGACCTGCCGCAGCCGCGTACCGCGATGACCACCGTGTTCATCGTGATGCAGCCGCAAAGCGGCATGGTGTTTGCGAAGAGCTTCTATCGGATCTGCGGCACGCTGGTCGGGCTCGTCGTCATGCTGGCGCTGATTGGACTGTTTGCCCAGCAGCCGGAGCTCTTCATCGTGTCGACGGCGATCTGGGTCGGCATCTGTACCGCGGGCGCCGCGCGCAACCGCAATTTCCGCACGTATGGCTTTGTGCTGGCCGGCTACACCGCCGCGTTGATCGGCTTTCCCGCGGCACAAAATCCGGACGGCGCGTTCCTGTCCGCCATGACCCGCGTCGCGGAAATCGTGGTCGGCATCGTCTGCTCGGGCGCGGTCAGCGGGCTGGTGTTTCCGCGCTTCACCGGCGAACAGATGCGCACCACGGTACGCGCCCGTTTTAGCGGATTCGTCGAATACGTGTCGGCGTCGCTGTCGGGACAGGTCGACCGCGCGCAAATCGAAGCCACCAACGCGCGCTTTGTCGCGGACATAGTCGGCTTCGAAGCGATTCGCAGCGTCGCCGTGTTCGAAACACCCGCCTCGCGAATGAGAGGCGGGCGCCTCGCGCGGCTGAACAGCGAGTTCATGACCGCCTCGACGCGCTTTCACGCCTTGCATCAGTTGATGAACCGGCTGCATGACGCCGGCGCGTCCGTTGCAATCGAAGCGCTCGAACCGTATTTCAAGGAGATCGCGCCGCTGCTCGCCAAATCTGGCGAACCGGTCCTCAGCGCCGCCGACGCCGCGCACGCAGCCCGGCAGCTCGAAGCCTATAAGGCCGAGTTGCCCAACCGGGTGCGCGCAACGCGCGAAGCGCTGGAGGCTCAGCCCGAGGTGCTGCTGCTCGATTTCGATACCGCCGCCGAACTGCTCTACCGCTTCGTTGACGATCTGCACGCGTACGCGGCCACCTATGCGTCGCTGGCTGTCGATACGCACGAGCGCGAGCGCTGGATCGACCGCTACGAGCCGAAGACCAACGCATTGGCCGCGGGTGTCGCCGGCGTGCGCGCGGCGCTCGTGATCGCGCTGTTGGGCGCATTCTGGATCGCGACCGCGTGGCCGAGCGGCGTCACGCTGCTGCCGGTCGGCGCGGCGACCTGCGCCCTGGCGTCCACCTCGCCGAACCCGACCCGCATGGCGTTCCAGATGGCGGGCGGCACGCTCCTGTCGTCGCTGATGGGGATGATCGTGGTGTTCGGCCTGTATCCGCGCGTCGACGGTTTTCCTCTGCTTTGCACCGTGCTCGCGCCGTTCCTGCTGCTCGGCGTGTTCATGACGACACGCCCGAAGCTGGCCGGTTACGGGGTTGGCTACTGCATCTTCTTTTGCTTCCTTGCGGGCCCGGACAATGTGATTCATTACGATCCGACCGGGCTGATCAACGATGCACTGGCGCTGTTTCTGTCGATGCTGGCCTGTGCGGCCGCATTCGCGCTGCTCCTGCCGCCGTCGCTGCCGTGGATGCGCAACCACCTGCTGACCGACCTGCGCCGCCATGTCGTGTCGGCGTGCAACGCGCGCCTGACACGCGTGCGCTCGCGCTTCGAAAGCGGCGCACGCGACCTGTTGTTCCAGATCAACGCGCTCGCCGAGAAGGAACCCGAGGTCAGGCGCGACAGCTTGCGCTGGCTGTTCGCCGTGCTCGAAGTGGGTAACGCGATCATCGATTTGCGGCGCGCGATCACCGCGCTGCCGCCGGACGCCCGCTACGCCGCGACGATGCCGTGGCGCCTTGCCGAACGCAGGATGCGCAACGCGCTTGCGGCGCTCTTCAACCGGCCGGGCGCGCAGCGCATGGACGCCGCGCTCGCGGCGACGGCCGACGCCACTGCCGCCGTCCGGCAAGTACTGACGACGTTCACGCCGCCGCGCGAGGAACGTCATCAACTGCAACGCATCCTGAGTCATCTGCATTTCATTCGTACTGCGCTGCTCGATCCGCAATCGCCGCTGGAAACGCTGGTGGGCAAACGGAGCGAGAAGCAGGAAGGAGTTCGCCATGCCACGTGAAGTTGCTGTCCTTGATGCTTACGTGCCGGCCATCGTGCTGCTGTTCGTTGCCGGTGCTGCGCTTACCTGGTTGCTGGATCGCGTGATTGCCTATACGGGGCTTTATCGCGTGGTATGGCATCCGAACCTGTTCCGGGCCAGCTTGCTCGTGTGTGTGTGCGGCGTGCTGGGTCTCGCCGTTTATCGTTGATCAGAGTCGAATCATGACCATCCGAAATATTCTGGGTTTTGTCGCGACAGCCGTCGTCTTCGTTGTTGCGATCCTGATAGGCCGCGCCTTGTGGGTTCATTACATGGATGAACCCTGGACCCGCGACGGCCGGGTACGCGCCGACGTCGTCAACATTGCGCCGGACGTCTCGGGCGCGGTGGTGGCGCTGCCCGTGCACGACAACCAGTTGGTGAAGAAAGGCGACTTGCTGATGCAGATCGACCCATCGCACTACCAGATCGCGGTCGAGCAGGCCGAGGCAGCGGTAGCGGCGCGCAAGGCCGAACTGCAGATGCGCCGCGACGATGCGCAACGCCGCGCGGACATGGACAGCCTGGTGGTATCGAAGGAAAGCCGCGATAACGCGACGCATACCGCGTCGGCGGCGGAAGCTGCCTATCAGCAGGCGTTGGCTGCGCTGGATGCGGCGAAGCTGAATCTGGAGCGCACGCGGGTGGTGTCACCGGTGGACGGTTATGTGACGAATCTGGCGGTGTTCCAGGGGGACTATGCGACTGCCGGCTCGGCGAAGCTGGCTATTGTGGATAGTCATTCGTTCTGGGTGTACGGGTATTTTGAAGAGACGAAGTTGCCGCACGTCAAGATTGGCGACAAGGCTGAAATGCGGTTGATGAGCGGCGGGGTTTTGCAGGGGCACGTGGAGAGCATTTCACGCGGGATTTATGATCGCGATAATCCGCAGAGCCGGGAGTTGCTGGCCGATGTGAATCCGACTTTCAATTGGGTGCGGTTGGCACAGCGGGTGCCTGTGAGGATTCGTATTGATCATGTGCCGGATGGGGTAGTGCTGTCTGCTGGGATTACTTGTACTGTTGTTGTTAAGGGTGGGTGATTTTTTTTGCCTTGCAGGCGGCCTTGGGTTTTTGCCTGCGGCGCCTTGGTTTTGGTTGTTGTTCCTACGGTGTTGGCCTTTCCTTGTTTTGTTATTGGTTTATTTGTGTTGCCCCTGTGCGGGGCGGCACCTACTTTTCTTTGCCGCCGCAAAGAAAAGTAGGCAAAAGAAAGCGGGCTGACAACCGCTAGCCCTTAGGTGTCCACCACTCAGGCCAACACGGAATGGTCCGCACGAAGACGGGCCCTCGCACCACCCGCGTTAGTGACAAGGCACTCATCCGTTCCAGCGTTGCGCTGCGCGCCCCGCCGAGGGGCATAACCCCTTCTCCAGACGTCGTCGTAGGTGAGTATGCCCGGGAAGGCGGGGCTGCCAGGATTTGAGGCCAATGGTCCGGCCGCGCAGCGGCACCAGGAACAATGGGATGGACGCCTCCTCGCCCGGCTAGCGCACGGCGCATGAGTAATTACGCAACGCGCAATTAGCGATATGGTCAACATGCCACCGGCGCCAGCGCACCGATAGCGGGCAGGCCAGAGATAGTTAGAATCCCTATTGAGTATGCAGAAGGTGTTATGCCCGACGGCGGGGCGCGCAGCGCA